>NZ_JAYGHR010000073.1:0-104692 GCF_034932365.1 Limnoraphis robusta BA-68 BA1
GAACAGCCGTTTCTGCTAATGGAGGGGGAGTAAGACCAAAGTTGGGACGCAAGTCCGTTCTAAGGCATTCCCCCGCGATATTAGAAGCCGACACTATAATCGCTTCGATTTAGTGTCGGTAGTTCACTCCACCCCTACAAAAAAAATAGCTCAGAGCCAAGGCAAGGCATCTAAGCTATTCTCAGGTCGTCATCATGTTTTGGATTTACTTTATAATGTACCGACTATCCGATAACAGTGACATCACCCAATAGAGTGATTCCCGTGATATTTATTTAAGCTGAGGTTTGCGTCTATGCCAAGCCGTCGCCTGTTCATAAGCATGAGCCACTTCAAACAGTCTCGCCTCACCCAACACCTTGCCAATTAACTGCATCCCAATGGGAAGTCCTTGTTCATCAAACCCACAAGGGATGCTAACAGCAGGTAAACCCGCCAAATTCACCGGAATGGTCATTAAATCTGATAAATACATACTCAGGGGATCAGCCGTTTTTTCTCCCGCTTTAAAAGCTGTTGTCGGAGCAGTCGGACAAACCAACACCTCAACCTGAGAAAACGCTCGTTCAAAGTCCTGTTTAATCAGCGTTCGGACTTTTTGGGCTTTGAGATAATAGGCATCATAATACCCCGCCGACAGCGTATAGGTTCCAACCATAATCCGCCGTTTGACTTCCGCCCCAAACCCTTCTGCACGGGTTTTACAGTACATATCAATCAAATTCTCGGCATCCGAACTGCGAAAACCGTATTTCACCCCATCGTAACGCGCCAAGTTTGCAGAGGCTTCTGACGGCGCAATAATATAATAAGTGGGTAAACCATAACGAAAACGAGGACAAGAAACCACCTGAATTTCTGCACCCAATTCCTGCAACGTTTCTACCGCCGTCGTCACCGCTTTTTCCACAACAGGGTCTAACCCTTCTCCAAAGGTTTCCTTGATCACACCAATTTTGATGCGACTTTTGGGTTTCAGCGTTGGTCTGAGGGCGGCTACATAATCTGGGATTTGAACATTGAGACTCGTAGCATCTTTTGCATCATAACCTGCGATCGCCTGTAATAAAATCGCCGCATCTTCAACAGTTCGGGCTAAAGGGCCAATTTGATCCAAAGAAGACGCATAAGCCACCAAACCATAACGAGATACCAACCCATAAGTGGGTTTCATCCCGACAATGCCACAAAACGAAGCAGGTTGACGAATAGAACCGCCTGTATCAGAACCCAACGCCACAACGCATTCATCCGCCGCCACCGCCGCCGCCGAACCGCCCGAAGAACCGCCCGGAACCCGTTGTAAATCCCAAGGATTTGCGGTAACTTGATAGGCAGAGTTTTCAGTGGAACTCCCCATCGCAAATTCATCTAAGTTCGTTTTCCCCACCATAATTGCACCCGCCTCCGCCAACTTTTGCGTCACGGTAGATTCGTAGGGGGGGACAAAATTCTCTAAAATCTTGGATGCACAGGTTGTAGTGATTCCCTGAGTGCAGAGGTTATCTTTGATGCCAATAGGAATTCCAGCCAGCAAGCCGATTTCTTCTCCTGCGGCTATTTTAGCATCGACTTGTTGAGCTTGCTGCAACGCTCGATCTGCTGTTACACATAAAAAGCTGTTTAATTTTGAATCAAGCTGATCAATACGGTCTAACGCTTCTTGAACAATCTCTACAGCCGAGCGTTCCTTGTTAACCAGTTGTTGGTGTAACTCGCAGATGGACGCCATTCCCTATCCTCTTTGTTTTAGTTTCTATCGATCAGAGTTTACCAAAATTACGAGATCATTTTCCTGTGAATCGATTTTTGAGGTTAATTGTATAGATGACTTGAGCTATTTTTTGCCTAATCCTCTCGTTTCCAAGCCTCTTGCTGGAAAACAATAACATTGTACAACATCGATTACCCAGTTTAACAGATTTCATTTAAAATTAATCCAGATTCTTACTGAGATTCCCAAGGTTATGCCCCTGACTCAACACCCTGCTGATCGCATTGTTTTATGATTTTTCTAACCAACTACAAATCAATTCACCCGCTCCATTTTTCTCAAACCGTTTCGTCTTTCCCTCCCCATCAATTTTAGTCTGTCTGCGACAATTATAAATTTCCATCGGCTTTTGCTTGCCATTAATACTCACAGACGCTCGATATTCCCAATGATATTTTGCACTGCGCTTAATACTCAAAATACAAATCCTGTTTTCATTCACAGTGCGACACATAGACGCTTGAGACGCTTGAGGAAACGTTAACAAAAACAACAGCAAGAGTAAGATAGTCGTCAGGAATTTCACGAGCAGTTTGATCAAACATTTAAGGGGATTCTATATTTTTATCATAAAATAGCCATCACCCCTGAAAAACAATCACTCATTACCCATTTTGTCGGGGCGGGTTCATCCAAAATATATGCTTCTCACAGACAACATTGATCACCCCCCCACTCCTGAACCCCTCTATTTTGACTTGTCAGAACGGAAAGAAAATGCTTTGCTAGAGTTGAACTGCATCTTTTTTTAACTCATGTCTCACCCTACCCCTACCCCTCGCCAAATTTTAGAAACATTACTTCCCTATCTGCGAGTCGCTGCGGGTTATGCGCGTCAACTTCAGCCCCTAATTCGCGCCCTTCCAGCCAAAGACGGAGATAACTTCTTCGCCGAAGCATTAACCGATGCAGACTTATCTATTCAAACTTTAGTTGAAGTCGCACTGTTAGGAACCTTTCCGAATATTCGGTTTTATGGTGAAGAACATGAACTGTCAGGAAATACCAAATATTTTCGCAGTATTGAACTCGGAGAAAAAGGAGATTATTTAGTCACACTCGATCCCATTGATGGAACCAAATTTTATCTAGACGGACATAACAACTATCAAATCATTCTCACAGTTTTAAACAGCGATGAATTTGAAGCCGTGTTAGCCATTTCTCCCACATTAAACACCTATTATTATGCACTGCGAGGCGAAGGAACATTTACAGGTTCCCTCGAAGACAACTTAGACGCTTGTGTTCCGGTAAAATTAGACTCACCCGAACCGATTATTTTGTTGGGATGGGGAATGAGTGAATTCAAACCTTTACTTCAGAAAAATTATGATGTCATTGATGTAGGAAATGATTACAGTTTAGAAACACAAATTCCCAACCACAATGGAATTTTAAGCGGTTGTATTTGCGGAACAGTGCTTCGGTCCGGTAAATTTATAGATGGGGCTGCATTGGCATTTTTAGCCCAAGAAGCAGGATGTATTGTTACTACCCATGATGGAAGTTCTCCCCCTCCTTTAAACACCTGTGAAAATTATACTCGTCCCGGTTTATTAGTGGCGGCTACGGAGTCGGTTCATCGACATTTATTAGAAGCAGCAAAAACCCTACAAAACGCTTAAACTAATACTCAATTAAACTTTTAGGGCGCAAGCGTTGCGCCCCTAAATTTGAATTAATATGCTATGATAAAATTTACACGGATAGACTGAAAAGATAGAACTGAATAATATTATGACAATAGCTCAAGACTTGGAACGTTCCCAACAAGAATTTGAAGAAATAGAATATCCCCCTAGTGACTTAGAAAGTCAGGAGCCACCTTTAGAAAGTTATCTACATCTACAACAACTGTTGTTACTGCTAAAATGTATAGATTGGCTGTGGAAAGATAGACAAGATTATTTTGCTGCGGGCAATCTTACCATTTATTATAGTCCGAATCAAAAGAAATCTGAAGACTTCCGAGGGCCTGATTTTTTTGTTGTCTTGAACACCGAACGCAAACCCCGAAAAAGTTGGGTTGTTTGGGAAGAAGACGGAAAATATCCTCATGTTATTATAGAACTATTATCCAATTCAACCGCCAAAGTTGATCGGACAGAAAAAAAACAAATCTATCAAGAAATATTCCGCACACCCGACTATTTTTGGTTTTCTCCAGATACCTTAGAATTCCAGGGTTTTCATTTAGTTGATGGCAAATATCAAGACATTCACGCCAACGAACAGGGATGGCTTTGGAGTCAACAGCTACAACTTTTGATCGGAATTTATGAACAGAAATTGAGGTTTTTTACTCCCGAAGGCTTATTAGTTCCCACACCGGAAGAAGCCGCCCAAACAGCACAGCAACAATTAGAACTTGAACGACAACAAAAAGAAAAACTAGCCGCAAAACTTCGAGAATTAAACATCGATCCCGATACCTTGTAAGAGGTGGGGAGATGGGGAGATGGGGAGAAAGAAAAGATATGTAGCATTATTTTCGGTATTTTATATAAGATGAAATATTATCATCCCAAAAACCCGGTTTCTTTGATAAACTGGGTTGATATTTCCCACCGAGTTTTTATTCTTACTCCCCTCGCCTTGTAGGAGAGGGGTTGGGGGAGAGGTAAACTAGAAATAATTCAACCAGCGCTTAAAATACTTTTTCCCCAACACTGCAACTATGTCTGTTCTCTCCCCCCAACTCCAACAATTTTTATCTACTCCCCTCAAAATTGGTACCGTTGAGGTGAATAGTCGGGTGCTTCAGTCGCCGTTATCGGGTGTTACTGACTTAGTATTTCGGCGGTTAGTGCGGCGATATGCGCCCCTGTCAATGATGTATACTGAGATGGTTCATGCGTCTCAAGTTCGTCATCTCGAAGAACTTCCCCAAATGATGGAAGTAGACCCCAACGAGCGCCCTATCAGTATACAACTGTTTGACTGTCGGCCGGATTTTTTAGCCGAAGCCGCCCAACGAGCGGTAGAAGAAGGCGCGAATACCGTCGATATTAACATGGGTTGTCCAGTGAATAAAATCACCAAAAAAGGCGGGGGTTCGTCGTTGTTGCGACAGCCAGAAGTTGCCGAAGCTATTGTACAATCTGTTGTCAAAGCGGTTAATGTTCCCGTAACCGTAAAAACCCGTATTGGTTGGGATGACAACGAAATTAATATTCTTGACTTCGCCAAACGCATGGAAGACTCAGGCGCCGCCATGATCACCATTCATGCTCGCACTCGCGCGGCAGGCTATAATGGTAAAGCAAAATGGGAATGGATTGCTAAAGTTAAGCAAATTCTCTCTATTCCCGTGATTGCCAATGGTGATATTGTTTCAGTGGAGAGTGCTGTCAATTGTTTGCAGTTAACCTGCGCTGATGGGGTGATGTGTTCTCGGGGAACCCTGGGATATCCCTTTTTAGTCGGTGAAATAGACTCGTTTTTCAAGACGGGAGAAGTCAAACCTGGGGCGAATACCGTTGAACGTCTCCAATGCGCCAAAGAACATCTCCAGGCTTTAGGAGAGTATAAAGGTGAACGGGGAATTTATCAATCTCGTAAACATATGACTTGGTATGCGAAGGGTTTTGCCGGGGCGAATGAACTCCGTAACCAATTGGCGAAAATTGAGTCTGTAGAACAGGGTTGTGATTTAATAGATGGGGCGATCGCTATTTTAGAACCAACAGGGCATAGGGAACAGGGGACATAGGGAAGACAATTATTCATTCTCCATTGCCTTCTCTTGCAAAGTTGCTCCTTGATGGAAACCACCAAGACCGCACTTTGCGCTCAAACTCGTTTTTCCCGGAAATTTCGCTATTTTTTTTCAGCAGACCCTCTTGACTTTTTCCGGCTGCTCCGGGTATTATTATTTAATAATGGGATGGTTGTGAAAAAAATATTTTTTGCAGCACTCGATTATAAAAAATACTATCCATAATTTATCAGAATGAGCCGCCCTTTGTCAACCCTCACACACCTGGGAATCTGAGATCATTTCTAGGCGAACCCAAATACCCCATTCCCTGAGAAATTCCTAGTTTTGTATAAAGTTCACGATCGCGATCAACTTTAATCTATTAAAATGACACGAGAATGAGTGAGCGAATATCAACGTTTCACTGAACACCGAAGATTGACAAGGCGACTATGGAATCACTGAAAGGACGAGATTTCCTCAGTTTGGCTGATGTGAGTGTGGATGAGTTGTACTCGCTGCTAGGGTTAGCATCGCAACTGAAGTCAGGAATGGTAAAGGTTCAACGAAATAAGGTGTTGGGCTTGATGTTTTCTAAGGCTTCAACCCGAACAAGGGTTAGTTTTACCGTAGCCATGTATCAGTTAGGCGGACAGGTGATTGATCTCAACCCCAGTGTCACTCAAGTAAGTCGAGGTGAACCTTTAGTGGATACGGCGCGAGTCTTGGATCGATATCTTGATATTATCGCGATTCGTACCTTTGAACAAAAAGATCTCGAAACCTTCGCTGATTATGCGAAAATCCCGGTTATTAATGCTTTAACCGATCGCGAACATCCCTGTCAAGTTCTCGCCGATTTAATGACGGTTCAGGAATGTTTTGGCAAGCTTTCGGGTTTAACGTTAACCTATTTTGGCGATGGTGCGAATAATATGGCGCATTCGTTGCTATTGGGTTGTGCAATGGTGGGAATGAATGTGAGAATAGCCGCTCCGGCTGATCATCAACCCAATCGTGATATTGTTGATCAAGCGATAGAAATTGCCAGCAGCAAAACCGAAGTGACTGTCACCGATGATCCCATAGAAGCGGCAAAAAATGCCCATGTTATCTATACAGATGTTTGGGCGAGTATGGGTCAAGAAGAAGAAGCCCGCACCCGCATTCCTCTATTTCAACCCTATCAAGTTAATGAACAATTAATGGCAAAAGCGGCTAATAATGCTATTGTTTTGCATTGTTTACCCGCCCACCGAGAAGAAGAAATTACTAACGGGGTTATAGAAGGAAAACAGTCACGAGTTTGGGATCAAGCTGAAAATCGAATGCACGCCCAAAAAGCTTTACTCGCGGTTTTATTGGGATAAAAAAGAACAACACTAAGACACGAAGACACAAACAGATCAAATCTTCGTGACTTTGTGTCCTGGGGTGAGGTGTGACTATTCCTGTTGGGATTTGAGATTCTCCACAAACCCAAAACTTAAGGTAGGCGGTTCGAGGTTGGGAACGAGAATATCCATCCCAGGCGGTAATGGGGGTAATTTAGGTGTTCCTGTATTCGCATCAACGGTTTCTTGGGGTAAAGCTGCAATAAAGCTTTCTGGCGGCACTTCTGCGGTTCGCATGGTGTTCAACAATTGAGCCAGAGCAAATTCTAGATCGGTTTGTGGGTTCACCGCTACCCAACCTTGATCGGTCAATTTCCGCAGTTCAAAGTGTAGGTGTGGCCCGGTAGACATTCCGGTACTTCCTACCCGTCCGATGACTTCTCCTTGTTTTACCCAATCTCCGGGTTGCACAAACAGCTCTGATAAGTGAGCATAAAGGGTTTCGTTAGATTTTGCCCGGTGATCAACAATCACCGCCAGTCCGTAACCGCCTAACCAGTCTGCGATCGTGACTTGGCCAGAATAGGAGGCTACCACAGGCGTTCCCGTATCAGCCCCAATATCAATTCCGGTGTGGAAGCGACCATACCCTAATACCGGATGGGTTCGCCAACCAAATAAAGAGGTAATTGGTGCCGGAATACTCAAGGGAAATAATAAATTAGTATCGCCATTTCCAGGAAGCGCAGGGGGTCGCATCGTGCGGTTATAGTAACTCATCCCAGAATTACTCATCGCACTCACACTCACTGGTCCAACTTGAATGGGACTCAAACCCGCTACAGGAACTTGACTGGGTGACTCTCCATACCATTCGGGAGCAGGTGCAGGTGCGGGTTCCCAAGCAGGACCGCCACTGTAGCTATTCCCCGCATAGGCGTTGTTATTGTTGAGTTCAACGGTATTGCTATTAACCGGAGGATTGCTGTTTCTCACCAGAGGATTACGACTACCGGGACTCGGCGGGAAACTCTCCACAGGATCGCCAACAGTCCCGCTATCGACAACAATCGGATAAACGGGAATACTATCAGCCGTGTAAGCCGGACTTTCGACAGGTAAACAAGCCCCATCTGGAATAGTACCCCCAACGCCTACCGCAAATTCACATCCGGTTGAACGTTCCGAGAAAATTACCGTATTCGGTGATTCATAACCATCTGTCGCCCCAATATTGTATTCTGTCGGATCAATATAGTTGTTTCCTGCTGCATCTTCGGATGTTTCGACGGGCGGTTGAGCAACAGGTTCTTTAATTGGGAGAGACAGAGAATCTTCCTGTGAGGGAATGGTTGCTTCTTCAGGCGGGAATTCGATCGGTTCGGATGGCGGAGGAATAAGATCGGGAATTTCCAGTTGAGGCGGTTCTGCGTAATAGCTATCTACAGGTGGAGGTTCAGTCGCCGCAGGTTCGAGATAATCGGGTTCAGGCGTTGACTCGCTGTATCCTCCGACTGGCGCTTGATAATCGGGCGCTGGTGTGGGTGCAGGTGCAGAGTAGTCACCCATTTGAGAATCATAACCCGAGGAATAACCATAGCCACCACTGGGAGCCGAATAGGATTCCGGGGCGCTGTTGCTGGGGGCCGAATAGGATTCCGGGGCGCTGTTGCTGGGAGCGGAATAGGATTCCGGGGCGCTGTTGCTGGGAGCGGAATAGGATTCCGGGGCGCTGTAGGCTTCCGGTGCAGTTGCCGGAGTCCCCTCGTAGGGTTGAGAGTCTACCGGGACAGAAAATTCTTGCGTGGCGATCGCACTACCGCCGAGCATCCCTAAACTGGTAACACAGCCTAAACCTAAAATGGCTGAACTGCCTGCAATCAGACAAGAACGAATTTTGCTAATGTCAGCTAGGTTAGATGATTGCTTTGGTTCGCTTACACAATCCGAGGATCGGAGGCGTTGGTTAGAGTACCGAGATTCCGTCATTTTCCTCACACAACCGATGTCAATAGGTCAAGATTTGATATGAAATGATTCGTCTGAACCATAGCCAAGTCTTATTTTACCTGGCTCGATGCAAATTTCTTGGGCTTTATTGGCATCATGGGATTCAAGCCGTATCCGTAGTTCCCCTGTTGCATTTACTCCAATGATCACACCAGAGCCTTCTGCTACTCTAACTTGATGCCCGATACAGGTTAAGAGCTGGGAGTAGGATGTCAGTAAATGTTCTATTCCTACTGTTGACAGTTGCCTCAAACCGATTCTCAATCCTTGCAAAACCAGTGCGGCTAACATTTCCAGGGAGTACAGCTTTGCTAAATCGGGATTTTGAGCAAAATAAGTTTGCAGATTAATTCCCGTTTCTGGGATAGAGTTTGCCCAATTGATGCCGACCCCGATGAGCGCTTGAACAATTTGCCCATTCTGAACTTTTGTCTCTGTTAGGATACCACCTAATTTGCGTTCTGTCAGGATTAGATCATTCGGCCATTTTAAACGAACCGGAATATGATAATCCCGCAGGATTGTCGCAATTCCCCATGCACTACTCAGCGTCAGTTGGGCTTGCTGACTGGCCTGAATTTGGGGATTGATTGCCACCGACAAGTATAACCCACCTTGGCTTGATTGCCACTTTCGCCCCCATTGTCCCCGTCCGGCTGTTTGTTCGGAAGCGATGACTACTGTTCCGGCTTCTGCACCTGAATTGATCAGTTGCCACAAGATTTGATGGGTTGAAGGAATACAATCAAATAAATGTACGTTAAAACTTGGAAGCGGATCGTGATCACAGCTATTGTTGGGTTCAGCTAACTCTTGTAAGGTTTCCAGGATGGCTTCTAGACGTTGGAAATTGAGAGTCACAGTCAAATTCCGATAATATAGCAGGCAAAAGGCAAAACTGATAACTGTTCACTGGTCACTCTCTTACAAACTAAGTCTCGCCGGAAACCGCCGGGCCGCAAGTTTGCGCTGGTCACTGATAACTGATTACTGTTCACTGGTCACTCTCTTACGAAGTTGCTCTACTTGGGGAAACCCCAAGATCGCACTTCGCGCTGGTCACTGATAACTGATAACTGTTCATTGGTCACTCTAAACTGAAATATGCACAATTGGTACTGGCAGCACTGGCAAGAATTACCCTATCTCAAATGTAGTTTACTCGATTCGGTGCCTCATGGCTTTCTCAGTCGTCATTTTAGTCCTTGGACTCCGGCTGAGTTAGTCAAGATTTTACCGAATTCGACTTCAGCTTACCGCGTTAAACAGGTGCATGGTAATTTAGTCTTGAAAACCGACCAAGTTCCGCCTTTACCGTCTCCTGACTCGACTGACTCCATTGAACTTCTCGAAGCTGATGCTTTATTGACTCAAAAACCTCAAGAAGCGGTTTGGGTTGCCAGTGCTGACTGTGTGCCTATTTTAATTGCAGATACGCAAACCGGAAACGTGGCGGCAATTCATGCGGGTTGGCGAGGAACAGCCAGTAAAATCTTACCTCAAGCGATCGCTCTGTTTCAAGCTCAAGGTAGTCAATTGGTTAATCTGAAAATTGCGATGGGGCCAGGGATTTCTGGGGAGGTTTATCAAGTGTCCTCTGATGTAGCGGTACAGTTGGGAACAACAATTTTACCGATAAAAACAACAACTGCGGTTGAGGAGGTGTTAGCGGCGTTATTTGACTTGGCGGAGTCTCCCGTTTTAGCAGACCCCGAACCGGATAAAGTACGGGTTGATGTCCGTCGGGTGAACGCTTTACAATTGGAACAACTTGGCGTTAGTCCCGAACAAGTCGCTATTTCTCCTCACTGTACCTACAAACAACCTGAGTCATTTTTTTCCTATCGCCGCGACAACCTGAAAAACGTTCAGTGGTCAGGAATTGTTAGCATTCAGTCTTAAAGTCACATCCACCCAAGGCAGCGTCTTGTATACTGGTCAGTATGGACTGTCTGTGTCTATTTTTAGAAGTAAACCCCTTAACTTGATCCTCTATCTTGATAGGGATCGCGTTAAGCTTACATTAGAGAAAAAGTTTAACAAACTGCGATGAGTGAGCAAAGTCCCTACGAACAGCTTGGGGTCACTGTCGATGCCTCCTTTGATGAAATTCAGGATGCACGCAATCGCCTGAGAGAGCAATGCAGTGGTGAGCGCCAGCTCATTGAGTCCATTGAAGCGGCTTACGATGCCATTTTGATGGATAGATTGAAATTGCGTCAGGAAGGGAAAATTAAGGTTCCCGAACGCATTCGTTTTCCAGAACGGGTGCTGCAAAAACAAAAAACCTCGACGGCTGAGGTGCAATCGTCTAACACCTCAAAACCTGCTTGGTTACAACGAATACTCGACACTCCCACTCGCTCAGATGTGTTATTGACATCGGCGATTTACGGGGGATTAAGTGTTCTGAGTCTCTATCCGGGAATGAATATCCAGTTGTTGCAGCTTCCTCTGGCTTTAGGTGTGGGAGCTGGTTTGTATTTTCTCAATCGTAAAGAAAACCAATTTGGTCGAGCCGTTTTGTTGACGGTGGCGGGTCTAATTCTTGGCTTGATTTTGGGGAGTTTACTCACTCCAATGGCGGGTCTGTTAGAACCGGAACGATTTATTACTTTGGTGACTTTGATTGTTTTATGGTTGGTCTGTTGTTTTCTGCGGTAGTCCCTTGTTTGAGGTGAACAGGAAAGTTTGAAGTTTAAAGCCTTTTTCTGTGGAGGACTTCAGACTTTCTTGTTTGTCAAAAAGTAGGGTGCGTCAAACGGGTATCTGTTGATTGTTGCGTTTGAGTTCTGGGCCTGAAACACTTTTAGCCTAGAAATATTCTATATTTTTAGAAAATGTAGAGTTAGAGATTTTTCTGGTGTAATGAAATCAATCAATCGTTTGAGATGGGTGGCTTTAGGTGCGGCTCTATTTCTCAGTATCAACCTGTTGTCTAGCGGGGTTCCGTTGAGTTGGCTGACGGGCAATAAAGCGATCGCCACGCCTCCGGCTCATCCCCTTTCCTCTATTGTTATTTTAGCAGAAGATGGCGTTCTCAAGTCGGATGTCGCCCCAGGATTTAGTCAAAATTCTTTTAATTCTCATAATTTTACCGCAAGAGCAGGTCAATCTGTCACCATTACGGCGGAAAGTTCTGATTTTGTTCCCGTTCTGATTTTACTCGATCCTCAAGGAAAAAACATCGCTGTCAGTCGTCAAGTTAACCGGAATCTATTTCAGTCAGAACTTAACATTACCCTTCCTCAAAATGGCGTTTATACCCTACAAGTTGCTGGTGCTAATTCGGCGGTTCAGTCGGGTAAATATTCTCTAAAAATTGCCAATTTAGAACGGTTATCAGTTTCCACAGAAAATCAAAAACAGACTCCAAAAGTTGAAAATGAAAACAAACTGCAAAATCTGGAGGAGGAATTTAAACGTTCTGAACGATTTACGTTATTAGCGCAAGCCGATCAGTTTTTTCAAGGTGGAAATAAAGCAAAAGCCGAGCAACTTTATCGACAAGTTAAACGACCTTTTGAGCTTGAACAAATTTCTCAAATTTTACAACCCATTACCAATCCTAAACAGTTAATTCCCGAAGGACAATCGCTGTGGATGCAATCACAAGCGGTTTGGAAAGAAACCTCTGATCCGAGTTCATTACAAAAATTTGTTCAACAATATCCTGAATTTATTCCCGGTCATTTACTACTGGCTGAAGCTTATAAACAACAACAGAAAACAGAACAATCGCTCAATGTTTTAGAACAAGCTACCAGTTTATTTCCCGATTCTTATGAACTCATTTTAGCACAAGTTCAAGCTTTAGAAGCCGATAAAAAATATTTAGAAGCTTCTATTGCAGCGCGTCAATTCACCCTCATTCAACCCGAACATCCCCAAACGCCAGCTTTAACAGAAAGTGCAGATAAAAACCTGAAAAAATTTCAAGGAAGACTGGAAGGACAAATGGTGAGACGGGGAATTTTAGGGACTGCTGTGCGTGTGGGAGGATGTGTTCTTTTAGGGGGATGTAACCCAGTGGGGGCTATTGTTGGAGAAGGGGTAAAAATGGGGACGCTTTTAATTCAAGGAGAGTCAGGAATTGGGAATGAAATTGCTGGAATGTATAAACGAGAACTACCCATTGTTCAAGAAGGTGAAATCGTTGACTATGTGAACGAATTGGGGAATAAAGTTGCAAAATACATGGGAAGAAATGATTTCAAGTATGAATTTTATGTGGTTGAAGACGAAGCTTTGAATGCGTTTGCGTTACCGGGAGGGAAAGTTTTTGTGAATACGGGCGCGATTTTAAAAACGAATTCTGAAGCGGAACTTGCGGGTTTATTAGCCCATGAAGTCAGTCATGCGGTGCTGTCTCATGGCTTTAAACAAGTGATTACCAATAATGTGTACAATAACTTGGGAGAAATTGTGAATGCGGCTTTAAACAATACCGTTCCCATCGGAAATATTATTGCAAATTTGATTAATTTAGACTACAATCGTGACCAAGAACGACAAGCAGATTTAGTCGGAACTCGCGTATTAGCAACCTCTGGATATGCGGCGGATGGCTTACATAACTTGATGATAACATTGGCAGAACAAAAGGGTTCAAAAGGCGGGACTTCGTTTTTCTCAAGTCATCCCGCAACCAATGAACGAGTGGCTTATATTGAGGAATTAATTCGACGCAATGGTTACAACCGTTATGCGTTTGAAGGAGTAGAAAAACACGCCAAAATTCAGGAAAAAATTACCGCGTTGTAAGGATTCTGTAGGGGCGGGTTAATTACAGTTTACAGTTTTCAGTTCTGTGAGGTACAGCACCGATTGGGTAGAAACCCGGTTTCTAGCAGAAACCGGGTTTCTGGTTTGTACCTCATACGAGCGCACACCGCTATATATTAACTAATTATCTTCGGAAACAGGAGGCTCAGGTTGGTTAGAAGTTAACTGTAATTGTGTCACCTGTTCAACGGATAAACCTGTAAAATTAGCCACTTGTTCGAGACTCATTCCACTCCTCAGTAAATTGAGTGCTACTTGTTGAAATCCTTGTTGAAGTCCTTGTTGAAGTCCTTGTTGAAGTCCTTCTATTCTACCTTCTTGAAGTCCTTCTATTCTACCTTCTTGAAGTCCTTGCTCACGAGCTTCCCTTCTAAGTTCTTGATAAGTTACAGACTCCTCCATAATATCCCTCCTCAGAATTGTCTGAATAATTTCCTTCTCTAATACTAACCCAGCCAGAATAAAAGCAGAAGCCCCTACATTCGACTGAACTTGTCTATCAGAAATCGCCTCAACTCGACGCGCCACTTCCCGCAACACTTCCACTTTTTCATCAGTTCGACTTAATACCGCAAAAGGTAATAATCCTGGTGAATTCAGAAATTGTTCGGTTGGCTGTTCCCACAAGCGAATAACCTCAAATTCATGGCGAGTTCGAGTTAGGGCGAACGTATTTTGATAAACTAACTCTGAAGCCGTTTGTTTGAGATAAATGACGACTTGGTGCATTTCTTTATCAGGATAACGCCGATACACTCGCAGGCGATAGTCTGTCATCCGAAAGGGAATTGTGGCTTCTGTTTTAGTCTGAAATTCGACATGAAGAACTAAATTATTAGACTGTTGTAAAATTAACGCATCGGTGCGAATGGGTTCTATCGAAAGTTCTTTGGGGCTGAGTTGAGTGAGTTGGATGGGTTCACCGAGTAACCAACTGGCTAAGTCGGTGGAAAATTCTTCAGCGATGAATTTACAAATATTGTCGTACATGAGATTAAACTCGCCCCTCAAACTTTCAATGAATGATTGTTAAACCGTTGCAGGAATAGCGACAGATTTTGACGGGGTTCTTCGCCCATTCATCATCATTTTTATCCCCCCAACAGGCGATAATGTTACTCCTCGACGGGCGGGTTTAACGGGATGATTTTCGAGTAAAGTTAGGTGATAATTTTGAAGAATATAGGCGAGTGCTAACTTCATTTCAAACTGTGCTAAAGCCATCCCAATACATTGACGCGCACCTGCCCCAAAGGGTGAAAATTCATAGGGGGAAAACTTCCGTTCTAAAAATCGTTCGGGTTTAAATTGTTTGGGTTCTGGATATAAATCTTCTCGATGATGCAGTAAATAAATACAACCGACTAAACTCATTCCGGGTTCTAATTGATATCCCATAAATTCCATCGGTTCATGTACCATTCGGGGAAATGTTAACATCCCAACGGGATAAATTCGCAGGGTTTCGTTACAAACTGCGGTTAAATAAGGTAGCCGAAAAATCGTCATTGGGTCAGGATTTTCGGGTAAGGTTTCTAACTCTTGAATCAGCTTTTGATAAACTTCCGGTTGTCGATGTATCCAATACAACGCCCAAGCCATTGCGGTGGCTGTTGTTTCGTGACCTGCAAATAATAATGTTAATAATTCATCCCGCAATTCTTCATCGCTCATCGGTTGTCCGTCTTCGTCTCGCGCCGCCATCATTAAGTTTAAAATATCCGTGCGATTTTCATCCCAATTTTGACGACGGTCTTCTATTTCTGCAAATAATAATTGATCAATTTTTTGGCGCATTCGTAAAAATCTACCCCAAGGACTCCAAGCACCCCAGTCTTTTTGTAGGAATTGAAAAAACAATAAACTTGAACTAATTGGAGAGTCTGTCACAGCAAGTAATGAGGCGATTAATTGCTTGAGTTCGTCATAACGTGACCCTTCATAAATCCCAAAAACGGCTTGTAAAATCACCGCTAATGTGATTTCTCGCATGGTATTTCGGGCGATCAACGGTTGACCCGGTTTCCATTTTTCGGTGGCTTGTTGAGTAATTTTGAGGATTAATTCACCATAATTTCGCATTCTGTCGCCATGAAAGGGAGGCATTAATAATTTTCGTTGTCGTTTATGGCGATCGCCATCTAATAGAATAACAGATTGATCACCGAGTAAAGGTCTTAAAATACCATTGACTGAACCGGGGGCGGAAAATTCTTTGGTATCGTGAGTAAGTAACTTTTGTATTCCTTCTGGGGAATTGACAAATATTAACCGACCAGCAACACTGGTTGTGAAAATATCCTGATGGTGTTGGGCGTTGGTTTCCATGTACTGAATGGGGTCGAATACCCATTGTAGACGTTGAATAAAGTTGTTTGTTTTGAGGCTGTTTAATGGTTTCATAGTTGTTTGAATGGTGTTTGTTTAATCAGCAGCAATAGTGGAAAATGTTAAAGGTTTGCTTATTCTTGTTTTAACAGATTATGACGATTATTTGTACTGCACAACGATAAAGGGTTGAAAATACAGACTAAACTCCCGCTTCACTTCTGTTCATTGTGCCATTTGGCTAACTGTCACAGTATTGTCAAAGCTTTCAAAAGATAAAAACCTTACCCTATTCTAAGGGAAACCCCTTTCTACTCCTCTATTTTCTCTCCTCATCCCTCCGCCTACGGCACCTCCCTTTTTAAGGGAGGCTTGGGAGGCTTCGGAGATACTATTTTCCTGTCTTTGTAGGAAAGGCTTAGGGAGAAGTCAACGAGAGGCTGCTACCTTCAGCATCATTTTCTACACTGAAACGACACTGGCTTTCAACTCAAAAATCTTTTCAATCACATCTTCAACGACTTTATCTGGTGTTGAAGCCCCCGAGGTAATTCCAACCACAATTTCTCCATTAGGTAGCCAATTTTCTGCGATTTCGATCTCTTTTTCTAAGGGTTTATGTTCAATGCGATCGCCAGAAATAATGCGTTCTGGGCTATCAATATGATAGGATGGAATTCCCCGAACAATTGCCATTTCTTGGAGATGGGTTGTATTAGAAGAATTAAAACCGCCAATGACAATGATTAAATCCAGTTTTTCTTCAACTAATCCTAACATGGCATCTTGACGTTCTTGCGTGGCGTCGCAAATGGTGTTAAAACTTTGGAAATGATCAGTTAATTTGTCAGGGCCGTATTTTTGCATTAAAGTATGCTCAAACAGCTTCCCAATGTGTTCTGTTTCACTTTTTAACATCGTGGTTTGGTTGGCAATTCCCACACATTCCAAGTCTTTATCGGGGTCAAACCCTTCTGAATAAGCCTGTTTGAATTTGGCTAGAAATTCTTCCCGATTTCCGCCATTTAGAATATAGTTGCAAACATATTCAGCTTGGGCGAGGTTCAACACCACTAGATATTTATCCGCAAAAGAACTGGTTGCGACGGTTTCTTCGTGTTTGTATTTGCCGTGAATAATTGAAGTGTAGCTTTTTTTCTTATGCTTTTCAACCGTATTCCAAACTTTAGAAACCCAAGGACAAGTTGTATCTACAATTTTGCAGCCTTTGTCATTGAGAATTTGCATCTCTTGAACACTGGCACCAAAAGCAGGTAAAATAACAACATCTTCTGTTTTCACCTGAGAAAAATCCTTTTGTCCATTAATAATCGGGAGAAACTCAACTTTTTTATCAAGCAAATGTTGATTGACAGAAGGGTTGTGAATCACTTCGTTAGTAATCCAGATGCGTTCTGTGGGAAAATGTTGACGGGTCTCATAAGCCATTGCTACCGCCCGTTCGACGCCCCAACAAAAGCCAAACGCCTCTGCTAGTCGGATGGTGACGTTTCCGCGTTGGAGGGTGTAGTTGTTCTGGCGAATTTGTTGAATTAAACTGCTTTGATAAGCTGACTGCATGACCTCTGTGACTTCTTCTTCATGTCCGAAGCCTTTCCGGTGATAGGATTCTGATTGTTGCAGTGATCTTCTAAACGCTTTTGTATCCATACAGCCTATACATGACGATTTCTCTTTTATGATATTGTAAAACGTTCTCTGACAGATCTCTACATTTTAAGAATGTTTTTTCTACAAATCAGAGATCAGTACATTCAGGGTATCGCCGTTTAAATGTTCTCCCCAAAAACTTGATAATTTAGATGAGATAGCTTCTTTGACTCTCTGAAGCGTTAATTCATAATCTAAGTAATCAGATTTTAGTTTTAAAGTTTGTTCAGATAACGGTTTATCAGTGGGCTGTCTTTCAAAGAGATCAATATTAATTAATGTAATTAATGAGGAGTTGATCGTTTCGCTTTCAACTTCGGGATATACATGATTAATATAATCGAGTAATCTGTCTAAACTCCCTTCGGGGTTATCGAGTTGAGATAGGGTGATGAGTATTTTCTTCAAATCTTGAGAGCTTGTGATTTTAATACAAGGACTTCCATGAGCTAATATTGATTGGTAATTTTCTAAAGAATGCAAGTAATCTTGCTCAATATTTGGCAGATCTTCAAAGCCTTTAATTTTGGCATTTCTCAGTGCAATGATGGTTTCATTTCGTTCTGATCTTAAAACTTTAATTTCTGTAGATGAACAAACAAACTGAAGAAAATTAACAAATTTTGGTAAGCCAATTAAAGACGGATTAAAATCTTCTATTCCATACTTAAATGCTTCTTTGACTACAGATAAATGAATTCCTGTTGTTCCTAAATCCCTGTAACTTTCACTATCTTTGATAAACCAATTGATAATCCCTTGAGATTGATTAATAATTTGTTTCTTATCTTTAACGGCTAATCTATTGATTTGCTCAGATAATCGAATCACTTTAGGATTAGTGATTTTTAAGACCTTTTCTAAATCCCCTCGTTCTCTTTCGTGATCTTCGGGTTCTTCAATCCCAATAAAAACATCACAAACAGACTCAAATATTTTATTTGTTGCGTTAAAGTAAGCACAACCAATGACATATTTTCCATATTCATGCAGTTTTTTCGCTAATGCAGAAAAGCCCCCATCACCTGATACTATCACAAAAATTTCAATATAGCTTCTTAAATAGGCTAAATCAATTGCATCAACGGCTAACTGAATATCTGCTGCATTTTTATGAGTATTTCTAGAAAAACCAAAAATTTGTATAGGATCAATACCAAGTTCGTTAATTTCTCCTTTCATTACAGATAATCTCGGGTCACTCCAATTCGCATAAGCTCTTTGTACTGCAATAAATTCAACCATATCCAGGCTTTTTATTTTGTTAAAAATATATTTTATAGAAACACTATTAATATAGTTTTGAGAAGATCCATATCCTTTTAAAAGATTTTCGATATCATAAAAAATGGCCACAGTTTTAGTCATAATTTACCTAAGTCAAGATTTACGTTTTCAAAAACTCTAGTCGCTCAATGCTAACTAGAGTAAAAATAACACCTGATTTTTGATTCTTATTCCTTCTAGTTTAACTGTTTCAGAGCAACTAAACTCAACTCAGCAGGAGGCGATAACGTTAGCCCTCGACGAACGGGTTTATAAGCTTTATTTTGGGGAAGTTGGAGTTGCCAATCTGATAATATTGTTGCAAGAACAAGCTTCATTTCTAATAAAGCCATTGCACTCCCAATACAGCGACGATGACCCCCACCAAAAGGGAAAAATTCATAGGGGGAAAATTGCCGTTGTAAAAATCGTTCCGGTTTAAATTGTTTGGGTTCAGGGTAAATATCTTCTCGTTGATGTACTAAATAGGTACAAGGAAAGAGTACCGTTCCCGGTTCAAAAGAATAACCGCTTAATTCTAAGGGTTGTTTTAAAACTCGCACACCAGAGGTTAAAGTAACCGGGTAAATTCGCAGCGTTTCGTTGCAAACTGCCGTTATATAGGGGAGTCTCGCTATCTCATTATAATCAGGATTTTTGCCTAAATTTTCTAATTCAAACCGTAATTTATCTTGAACTTCTGGTAAATAATGCGTCCAATATAACGCCCAAGTTAATGAGGAGGCGGTGGTTTCATGTCCAGCAATTAATAGTGTCATTAATTCATCTCGAAGTTCGGCTTCACTCATCGCTTCCCCGGCTTCATCTCTGGCTGACATTAACAGCGTTAAAATATCATCACCGGAAAAATCATTCTTTTGCTTTCTTTCTCTAATTTCAGCATAAATCATCTCATCGGCTTGTTGTTTGTAGCGTAAAAAACGCCCCCAAGGACTCCAGTTTCCCCAGTCTTGACGCAAAATCGGAAAGAAGATTAAACTCGCCGCTAAAGGAGAACCAATAGCCTCCATCATCGCACTTAAAAGATGTCGTAATTGTTCATAACGTTCTCCTTCTGTTAGCCCAAATACTGCTTTTAAAATGACTCTTAATGTGATATCCTGCATTAAGGCACGAACTCGGAAGGGTTGACCAATTTTAACTTGTGACATCACTTGTTTGGTAATCTCACAAATAAGCTGATTGTAGGTTTTTAAGCGCTCGCCATGAAAGGGAGGTATTAAGAGTTTACGTTGACGTTGGTGGCGTTCTCCATCGACAATAAAAACGGAATTATCCCCCAATAAAAATAGTAATACTCCTCCTCCATTTCCCGTTCTAAACTGTTCGGGACTAGCGGTAAAAATCTTTTCAATGGCTGCGGGATGGTTAACATAAATTAGGGGAGTTTCTGACTGCCCAATGCGAATAAAGTCACCGTAGCGTTGATAATAATCTTCTAAATAATCGAGGGGACGAGCAACGAATTTCATCATTCTGAGAACCCGAGGCGTTTTGGGGCCGTTTGGTAAGGTCATAAATGCTTTCCTTCTTCTGATTTTGCTCTTTATTTATTATGACAAATTATTGTGATTTTGCATCAATCTTGTTAAAATTTTTGTTAAAAGCTTTGTTGAATGCAGTCCGGTTCGTCGTGACTGGGTTTGTTCACAACGAGGTTAACGGGATAATGCTTTAAAGCAGGTTGAGACACCAATAAGGGTAAAATCTCTGGCGGTTCAGTTAACTGGGAGTCAAGCCACTGAGAAGATAGGTTTTCAGGAATAATAATCGGTTGACGATGATGTATTGAACGCATTTCCTCATGGGCTTCTGTGGTTAAAATTGTACAGGAAATTATTTCTTCCTTTTCGGGAGATTTCCAACGTTCCCAAAGTCCCGCAAAAGCAAAAGGTTGATGTTCTTCTAGATGAAAATAATAGGGTTGTTTTTGGTCTTTTTTTGTTTGCCATTCATAAAACCCATCAGCGATAATTAAACAGCGTCTCTGGCGAATGGCTTGGCGAAATGAGGGTTTTTCGGTGACGGTTTCTACTCTCGCGTTAATCAATTTTGCACCCATTTTTTTATCTTTCGCCCAAGACGGAATTAAACCCCAACGCATCCAGTTAAATTGTCGGTTTTCAGACTTGGAATTCTGACTAACCGTTGCAATGAACTGAGTCGGCGCGATATTATAACGAGGCGTTAGTTCAGGAATTTCGGATAGCAGAAAGATTTCTGCTATTTGTTCGGCTGAACAGCTTAAACTAAATCGTCCACACATAAACTTAAAATCTAGAAATTTTGAAAATTACACTCTTCCTATTCTGACAGATTTTTTCTAAATTGAGGTTGTGTAAACCGTTGAATATAAAAAATAAAATCATATAAAGAAGTCAATCGTAAACTAGAGATGTTGAAAAAAGTTCAAGAACAGCCAGGAGGAGATGAATGAAACTTCATTATACAATTGTGATTCAATGGTCAAACGAAGATCAATGTTATTTAGTGCATTTACCTGATTTTCCCACTCAAGAATTTCACACTCATGGTGATACCGATGAAGAAGCATTAAATAATGCTCAAGAGGTGTTAGAATTGCTGGTTCAAGACTATCAAGAGGATGGTAAACCTTTACCTCAACCTAAAACATCAGAAAACAATTTTAAGTCGGCATAAATTATACAAGACTTCAAAAATTTAATCTCATGGAATTAAAAAGGTCTGTTTTAGCCTAAAATAATATTGTCAAATCAAATTTTACTCTTCCTATGTCTTATTATATCTCTCCCAGGTTTCTTGACAAATTAGCCGTTCATATCACCAAAAACTTCTTAAAAATCTCTAACCTGCGAGTTCCCCTGATTTTAGGAATACATGGACGCAAGGGAGAAGGAAAAACCTTTCAATGTGAACTGGTGTTTGAGAAACTAGGATTTGAACCTGTTACCATTTCTGGGGGTGAATTAGAGAGTCCAGACGCCGGAGATCCTTCACGGTTAATTCGACTGCGATATCGTGAAGCCTCGGAACAAACGAGGGTAAGAGGTCAAATGTGTGCATTATTTATTAATGATATTGATGCGGGTGCAGGACGTTTTGACTCGGGAACCCAATACACGGTTAATACTCAGTTAGTTAACGCCACTTTGATGAATATTGCGGATAATCCGACGAATGTTCAACTACCCGGAAGTTATGATGCAACGCCATTACAACGAATTCCGATTATTGTCACTGGAAATGATTTTTCAACACTTTATGCACCTCTAATTCGAGATGGACGGATGGAAAAGTTCTATTGGGAACCCATCCCAGAAGAACGGGTTGAAATTGTGGAAGGAATTTTTCAACAAGAACTATTAAAACAGGATATAGTGAAGTTAGTTGAAGAGTTTCCCGAACAGTCGATAGATTTCTTTAGTGCATTGCGATCGCGAATTTACGACGAACAAATTCAACGCTTTATTCATCAAGTAGGAATTGAACAAATTTCTAAGCGCATTGTCAATAGTACAGAAAAACCTCCCGAATTTAAAAACCCTAATTTTAGCTTTTCTCATTTGTTAGAAATGGGTCATCAGATGGTAAAAGAACAGCAACGCATTAAAGAGTTAAGATTAGTCGAGGAATATAACCAATACCGCATCTTTCATCCCGAAGTAACACAACCCCAACCCCCATCAAATTCGGTTCAGCCACCAGCAAATTATACTCAAAAAACTCATCTTCCTTATAACCCAATTATGCCGCCTCATCGGTTTGATAGCAAAGTGAGTGCTGTGATGCAAGGAGATAGTAAAGGATCAACTTTTATTAGTGAAGGTCAAGCAGTGACAACGAAACTGAGTTTAGACGTTCTTGAACAAATTGAACAGATTTTAGAAGCAGGATATCGAGTCGGTTTGGAATATGCTGATCCGCGTCGGTTCAAAACAGGATCTTGGAAAAGTTGTTCAATTATTGATAGCAGTCATCACTCAGAAATTATGGCAGCAATTGAGGCTTGTCTATCAGAAAATCCCAATGATTATGTGCGTTTAATTGGGATTGATACTCAAGCTAAACGACGGGTAATTGAGACGATTATTCAACGACCTAACGGTTCAAATTGAAGCCAAAAACCCGGTTTCTTTTACAATGCACATCGTCAATTTCAGAAAGCCTTTGAAGAAACCGGGTTTTTTAGTCTCTAGTATGGGGTTTCTTTTACAATGCACATCGTCAATTTCAGAAAGCCTTTGAAGAAACCGGGTTTTTTAGTCTCTAGTATGGGGTTTCTTTTACAATGCACATCGGCAATTTCAGAAAGCCTTTGAAGAAACCGGGTTTTTTAGTCTCTAGTATGGGGTTTCTTTTACAATGCACATCGGCAATTTCAGAAAGCCTTTGAAGAAACCGGGTTTTTTAGTCTCATAGGGGCGGGTTTATAAAGGTTTTTTCTGAGAAATATATCTTTATTCAGAACCCGCCCCTACAAAACTGCCTTTTGCAAGAGCGCCTTTTGCCAACTTTTCTGTTCCCTGTTCCCTGCTAAATTGTTTGTGTTCCTACCCCTTCCCAAATGGCGACTAAACCAAACAAAATAAATAAACAACCGCCAATAGCAGTAATCATCCGTTCAGAAATTTTTCCAGCAATTAATCGTCCGCCAATAACCGCAATAGCTGCACAAATAGCATGACCCAAAGTCGCACCTAAAACGACTCCAACAGGGTGATAACTGGCTGCTAAAGCAATCGTCGCAATTTGAGTGCGATCGCCCCATTCAGCCGTAAACGTTAAGAGAAAAGCTTCTAAAACAACTCCGAATGAACTTTTGCGTTTAGGAAATTTTGATTTGCTTTTTTCAACAGCTTCTACGGCTTCTTTTTCTTCTTCTTGGCTGGATTTAGCCGACATTTTGCTAGCATCATACAAGAGTTTAATCCCAAAAGCACAAAAGAGGATTATTTCTGCATAATGTAAATAATTTTTAGGCAATACAGACACAATTTGTCCGACAAAAACAGATAAAACAGTCATTAAGGCTAAAGCGAGTGTTACCCCAAAAAACACCAATTTTCGAGAATAGCGACCCGAGAGAATCACCGCAATAAAAAAGGTTTTATCTCCCAGTTCAGAGAGGGTAATCAGTAATAGTCCGGCTGTGAATGCAGTTAACATAATATTTTTTCAACTCCTCAGTTGTCGATTAAAATTTTCAGCTCAAGATTTAATCCTAATATTTGATATAAGATCAAATATTAATCATTGGTTTGATTTCTCTAGTATACCTAAAATCTACAACTAGAGCAAAAATAAGATTTTATTGTCCTAATATTTCATAGATGAATCATCTTTAATTCATAGTTGTTTCATCTTTCTAGATTAGCGATCAATTGAAGGGATAGAATATTTTTTTGAGGATGAATTTATAGGATCAGCTTGTTTGTCGGTTGCAAGAGTAGAGTCCAAAATCTCAAGATGTTAAAGGTGAGACGCAATATCCGTCAATAAGCTGGGATAGTTCACCGACAGTCTCCAATAGCAGTAAGATGAATAAAGGATCTAAACTGACATGGATAACCGTGCCAAGCCAACAAACCAGTAAAATTCCTACCCAAGCTGGATGTTTCAAGGTAAAAGATCCTTCAAAGTATTTAGGTATTTAACACATTCGTGCTTTGCGTATATCATGCCATTTCCAAGATCTAGCGGTATTTTGCTTCACCCCACTTCACTACCTGGTCGATATGGGATCGGAGATGTTGGCCCAATTGCCTATCAATTTATTGATTTTTTGAGAGATAGTGGACAACAACTGTGGCAAATTTTGCCTTTTGGCCCCACAGGGTTTGGGAACTCTCCCTACCTCTCCTATTCTGCAATGGCGGGAAATCCACTGTTAATTAGTCCTGATAAACTCTTAGAGGAAGAATTACTCACCCCTACAGATTTAGAAAGTTTGCCTCAGTTTCCTGTAGAACAAGTTGATTTTGATGCAGTTAAAGCCTTCAAATGGGACTTGTTTAGTAAAGCCTGCCAGAATTTCAAAGAAACCCTCACCGAAGAAGAAAACGAATTTGAGGAGTTCTGCCGCAATAAGTCCTACTGGCTCGATGATTATGCTCTATTCATGGCAATTAAAGAAGCCCATGATGGGGAAAGTTGGCACAAATGGGACGAAGATATTGCTCGCCGCCAACCGGAAGCCCTGAAACAATGGCACGAAAAACTCGCCGATCAAATTTTCTTTCACAAATTCCTGCAATTTCAGTTTTTCCGCCAGTGGTCCCAACTGAAACAATACGCCAACGAACAAGGAATTAAAATTTTTGGAGACGTGGCGATTTATGTGGCTCACGATAGTGCCGATGTTTGGTCTCATCCCGAAATCTTTTGCTTAGATGGCGAAACAGGTGAAGCGTCTTTAATGGCAGGGGTTCCGCCCGACTATTTTAGTTCAACCGGGCAACTGTGGGGAAATCCCGTTTATAACTGGGAACGCCTCGAACAAAATGGCTTTAATTGGTGGGTGCAGCGAGTCCAGTCCATTCTCGACTGTATCGATATTATGCGGATTGACCATTTTCGGGGCTTGCAGGCGTTTTGGGCGGTTGCCCAAGGCGAAACAACCGCCATTAATGGTCGTTGGATAGAAGCGCCGGGAGAAGCCTTGTTTAATCTATTAAACGAAAAACTCGGTCAACTGCCGATTATCGCTGAAGACTTGGGCTTGATTACCCCAGAAGTTGAAGCGTTACGGGATAAATTTGAACTTCCCGGCATGAAGATTCTGCACTTTGCCTTTGATTCAGGGCCAGATAATCCCTATCTTCCCTACAATTACAGCACACCGAACTGGGTGGCTTACACCGGAACCCATGATAATGACACCACCGTAGGTTGGTTTAATCAACGTTCATTACAGGGACAAGCCCGAGTGATCAGCTATATTGGCGGAACAATGGGCTACGGCATTCATTGGGATTTAATCCAAGTTGCCCTAGCATCTGTGGCGAATCAGGCGATTTTTCCCTTGCAAGATGTTTTAGGCTTGGGAAGCGAAGCGAAGATGAATCAGCCGAGTACATCCGAAGGGAACTGGGCTTGGCGCTTCAAACCAGGAGCAATTACCGATGAACTTCGCGATCGCCTGAGATCCTTAACCGAAATCTACGGTCGCTTGCCCAGGTAAAGTGTGAGGAGGAGTGAGTTATGGGTTGTCAGTGCTAGGGCAACGACTTGCTCCGACTAACCCCTTTTAGGAGTTAGAATTGACAGTTTCAGAGGGGGAGTTGTTCGCCTTGAACACCGCCTCCTCCACCATGCCCGGTTCTCCCAAACGTCGGCTTTCTCCATTGTTCAGCGTCACTATCACGCCTCCGGCATTGCCTGCGACAACCACTAACTCTTCTTGGGCTTTCCAGGTGCGTTTCGTTCCCCCCTGCAAAATTCCTTGAAACTCGGTTTTCCCATCAACTTCAATCAAAACCCAAGATTCATCTTTAACTATAATTCCGACTTCTACGGTTTTGTTAACGGCAGCCGGGTTTGTTGGGGATGAGGTTTGGCTGGCTTGCAAAACAAGCTGTCCTGTTGAAGAATTTTCGCTGGTGTTAGAGACATTCATCGACTGAGGACTGTTTGCTGTAGGGGTTGTCTGTGCAATATTCTGTTCCGGCAAACCGACTATCTCTGGAGAGGATTTAATCAGGTAAACCAAGCCGTGCATGGTTCCCAGAATTAGAAGGATATAGGTGAGATAGAGATGAGTGGGTCGTAACTGTGGCAGGGGCAAAATCCAGGAGCTAGAGACAATCGAGGGAATCGGTTCAGGTAAAAAGAAATTGGCTAGTTCCTCCCCATTCAACCCCAGAGCATTACCATATCGCCGGATTAAGCCTTGAGTATAGACCGGTTCGGGCAGATTTTCAATTTGACCTTCTTCGATCGCTTGTAACAAATGAGAGCGAATCATGGTGTAGGCGGCAACCATATCCAATGACAAAGAATGGTGTTGACGAGTTTGACGCAATTGCAGGCCTATCTCGACTAATCTCTGAGTTTGTTCAATATTATTCACAGGACGACCCTTGTTACCCAAATTTTTTCTGACCATTGAGAACGGTAAACTGACTTTCATACACACAACTCCTTGATATTTATATATAGGATTGAGAGGACTTTTGGCAGATTGATGCTAGAAATTGACCAGCAGATCGCAAAAATTGCATTTCAGACGGGGTTAAAGGTCGGTAACAACCGGGCGGTAATTCAGGTTCTCCAGGAGGGTTAAGCTGAATCGAACCAATGGCACTGCGATGAAGTTTAACGACGGGATAGCCGAGTTGCTCTGCCACTTTGCGAATTTGTCGATTTCTCCCCTCAAATAAAATTACTTCTAAAAGGGTTTGAGAATCCGTTCTTGGCTGTAACCGTCGCACTTGAGCGGGTAGTGTTTTTCGACCCGACAAGATAATACCTTGACGCCATGCTTGCAACACCGATTCTGGTGGATGACCTTCTACCCAGACTTCATAGGTTTTAGGAATATGGTGTCGAGGATGAGTCAGGCGAAAGGTGAGTTCACCGTCGTTGGTCAGCAGTAATGCTCCGGTGGAGTCTGCATCCAAACGTCCAACCGGGTGAACTCCCTGCCCCATCCGCAATCGACGAGGTAACAAGTCTAAGACGCTTCGCCGTCCACTTGGCTCGGCGCAGGTTGAAACAACCCCAGTCGGTTTATTTAATAAAAGGTAGATTGGCACAGGTCGATGAGAGGGTTTGATTGGCTTCCCATCTACTTCTATACAATCGCATGAGGGATTTGCCTTCTGTCCTAAGTGAGCAATGTTACCATTGACGCGCACTCGTTTGGCAAGAATCATTTGTTCTGCTTGACGGCGAGAGGCGATGCCCCAAGTCGCCATGATTTTTTGTAGCCTTTCGTCCATATGAGTAAAAATTGCGTGGGCATCTTTGTACAGACTGAGAACCCCGCTAAATTTTGGCACAGTTTGATAAACTATGTACAAATATTACAGCAATCGGTAATTCTTCCTAAGCTCTGTCAACATGAACGCTTAGAAAACTTAGAACAGTTCAGCTAGAAAGGCAATTCAGTCTATGGGTTCAACTCAGGCTACATCTAAACAACTGGTGAGTAAGGTCTTATCTCGAGCTGTAAAGTTGTGGTTGCGATCGCAAGTTGAACAGGTAGACGCTCTAGAGATCAAAATCACCGCCAATAATCGGGATTGTCTAACAGGTCATATCTCTGAGGTGACAGTCGAGGCATCCCGTGCCATCTATCGAGGACTACACCTGAGCCAAATTGCTCTGTGCGGATCGAGTATTCATATCAACATCGGTCAAGTGATCAAAGGGAAGCCGCTGCAACTGCTCAAACGCTTTCCCATTGACTCTCAAATCTGTATGTTTTACGACGATCTTAGCACGTCCTGTCAATCTCCTTTACTGGTTCGGGCGATCAGTCAATTTCTTCTTCCTTTGATTCAATCGCAGCAAGCCAAAAACCCTAATATTTCTTTCCCCAATGAGATTCAGGGCTTACAAAATCTCCAGATCACCTTAGCAAAAGATCAAATCACCCTCACAGCAGAAATTCTCTCGACTGATGGGATGTTGACGGCTTGTGTGTTTCAAACTGAGTTGTACCTTGCTAGCCCTAAAGAGTTGCTACTCGTCTCTCCCCGTCTAGAACTTCCCTTACAACAACAAGACTTTGATTTAGATGATATGACCCTTGACTTAGGCACTGATGTTGAGATCGAACAACTTAATATTAGTCCTGAACAAGTGGAGATGATCGGACAAATCTGGGTTAACCCTTAACTCAAATCATTGAGTGCGGGAATTTCTAGAGTATAACCCTTTTGAGTGTAACTCAAAGAAGGGACTATTCATCACCTCCTTTCTAAAGTTAGGCTGTTGTTGTATTGAAGGAGGCTTGAAATCATGACATCTAAACCTTATTCTATTCTTTCTCTAGATGGTGGCGGAATTCGCGGTTTAGTCACGGCTATCATGTTAGAATCTCTAGAAAAACAAATCAAAAAACGCGCTCCGAGAAAACAGCTTAGAGATTGTTTTGATTTGATTGCGGGAACTTCTACCGGGAGTCTGATTGCTTGTGGGATTTCTCACGGTTTTCCGATTTCAGAAATTAGAAATTTTTATTCACTGAATTCTCAATATCCTCAGAAGATCTTTCCCGAATCAAAATTCAACTTAGTTTTTCAGGGAATTGTTAACCGCTTGTCTCGAGGTGCGAGTCAACCCCTTTATAATGGTAAAGGATTAGAAGATGTGCTTAAATATCTCTTTAAAAAGGACACTTTTTCTCAACTTCCCATTCAAACTTTAGTAACAAGCTATGACGTTTATAATGGTCAAGCTGTTGTCTTTAATAGTAGACAAGAAGAATGTCAAACCCTGCCCATTTGGGAAGTTTGTCGGGCATCTGCGGCGGCACCTGTAGCCTTTCCTGCCCATGTCCTTAAAAATATCAAATTTCTCAAATACTGGCAACAACAAGGCTATCAATTAACCGTTAATAATTCTAAAGATAATCAAGAGTGTATTCCCTTAGTTGATGGAGGATTAGTCGCTAATAATCCGACTTTATGTGCGATTGCGGAAGCGATAAAAAACGAACAAAATCTCTCTAATATAGTTGTTTCTTCTTTTGGTTGTGGTCAGAAAAAAGTGAAATCAATTGGGGTACAGCAAGCCCAAGAATCGGGAGCTTTTGAGTGGATTTATCCCTTGAAGAGTATTCCTCTATTAGAGACGTTTTTTGAGGGTTCTTCTGATGCGATTGATCATATCTCTCAGCATCTAATTAAACGGGATGAGCAGCACTATTTCCGTTTTCAACCGAGTTTTACAGAAAACTATCCAGCGTTTGAGGCAACAGCCAGAAATCTAGATGAACTGACAGACAACACTTTAGAGTTTATCAACTCTCGTCAAGTTCAAGAAAAGCTAAACCTTCTTGCCGATAAACTCACCGTTACTCCAGTTTCCCCTGTGCGGGAACGAGAAGAACAACTGGTGTCTGTGTCACATTACAATTAGCAAAATAATCTTCAACGCTAGCCTAAATTTCTCTGGATGTCCGACCCTTTCATCTTTGCGGTCAATGATCGGACATCTACTATTTTCTACTCGGGAGTCTCAACTTTTTTCAGCAATTTAGAACGGATACATCCGCCCATCCAAGTCCAGCCAACCCGTTCTTCTTTGGGAGCAAAATGAGCTACAATTTCATCGGGACTGCTTTGGTAGAACTTCTCAATTTCGGCAACCGCCCATTTACCCCAAGGGGATCTGACCCAAATTTGATCTCCCTGGTTAAAGATTACACCCTCTGCATTTGTTGCCTGGGCAACTTCTTCTAGAAGCCTTACCTTCGGGCGAGAGGGTCTAGACGGTCTGTCCGACGACGATTGAAAACCCGGTCGGGGACGAGGGCTTGGTTTTTCGGCGACTGAGGGTTTTGCTTCAGTCTTGGCTTCAGTCTTGGCTTCAGTCTTGGCTTCAGTCTGAGCTTCTGACGGCTTGGTGTCATCGGGCTTCGGTCTATTCGGTCTAATGACGGCGAGAATTTTGTTCGGGTTAGTCATTAATTTACTGGGCTTTTGGCTGTCAAACGACTAATACAGTTTTAACTATTTACATTATAAAACGATAGCTTGAGCCTATGCCAATATCTAAACTGGGGATACGCCGTCAAATCTTATACTGAGTTAGCTTTACAAGTGAGACTTAGCCAATTTTAGAGGCAACTGCTAGGTATATTTGATACAGATATTAGTCAGTTTTGGATGTTTTACATCTGCTTTTTTTCAGCTTTTCAGGTTAAACTGACAGGTGATCTTCTGGTATTGGAGAACTTTCTAAAACGGCAGTCACATAGGATAAAGCAACAATGGGAGCCGTTACCGCCCTGAGAATTCGTTTTCCCAAACTGACGGCTAGAAAACCTGCTGCGATCGCCATTTCGACTTCAGCCGTTGTCCATCCTCCCTCTGGCCCTGTTAGTAGAGTCACCGAGTCTAAGGGAGATGATTTCATACAATTGAGCAAATGGGGAAGCGAACCTCGTGCCACACAAATGTATTGATGAGTTGTACTCAAACTAAAAAGGTGTGAATCTTCCATTACTGTCGCCAAGGAGATCGGATCAACAATGCTTGGGATAATCTGACGTTCAGATTGTTCTGCGGCTTCTCGGGCGATGCGCCGCCAACGTTCCAGCTTTTGGGGACTGGGTTTAAGCACAGTCCGTTGACTAATGATCGGAACAATCTGGGAAACCCCCAACTCCGTAGAATAACGCACAATATCATCAAATCCTGTTTTCGGGAGACTCACCCCCAGCCTCACCTCTACAGGTAATTCTGTTTGGACGACCATCGCTTCGAGAATGATTGCTTGAGGAGAGGGCGCTGGGAGCGACACCTCTAACTCAGCTCGCCACCAATGGCCCCGACCATCAATGGCAATAAAGCGATCGCCCACTTGCAAGCGTAACACCCGACCCAGATAATGCTGTTGTTCAGCCGTTAAATTGATGTGTCGGTTAGAAATTTGCGTCGGAGCGATCGCAATTCTTTGAAGTTGAACCATTAAGCTGTAAAAAGTTTAGGTTACAGAAGTTCTACCTCAACCCTCAAAAAAAGGGTCTAAATTTATTGTTGAGCTTTCATGCGACTGAGATATTCTTCAATCGCTTGAGTCGCAATCTCAACGACGGGTTTTCCCTGACGCTTTGATTCTTCTCTCAAATCCAAATAAGTCTGATGACGAACACTCACCCGATGTCGAATTTTATTGGGATCACCCCCATCATCGATAGACGGTTGAGTTGAAATGGCTGAATCCTCATGGTCACTGGGCGCGACTGAGGGAGAGACTTCTTCAAGGGTCTCGCGATCTAAGGTAACAGCTATCTCCTGAGTCTGAATATTCATCGAGGGATTCAATGAGTAGTTGGTTATAAACTGACGAATCGAGTCAAATCCCACACGATGGCAAAAATCCCCAAAACTTTCTTCGAGTTTGCGATCTTGTTTGAAGTAAACAAAAATCGGCTCTAGGAAGGTTTCCAACTCATCAATCGCCAAGCGATTAACGAAGGGTTCAGCCAGTCGTATCTGATCTGGAGAGCCACCTAACCAAACTTGGTAGGAGTCAGGCGCACTCCCCACAAACCCTAACTCCGCCATGTAGGGTCTAGCACATCCATTAGGGCATCCAGTCATTCGCACGACAAAATGCTCTTGTTCTAGGCCTACCTTGTCCAACAATACCCGAATCCGTTCCAGGATACTAGGGATGATTCGTTCTGATTCTGTAATGGCCAAACCGCAGGTCGGAAAAGCCGGACAGGCCATCGCAAAACGGACTAACGGATCGATTTCGGTTTCTTTGAGAACTCCGTGTTGAGCGAGTATTGTGTCAATCTGGGATTTGTACTGAGGGGGTATTTCATAGAGAATGATATTGTGATTGGGAGTCAGCAGAATTGGCAGTTGAAACTGCTGGACAATTTCTTTTAAGGCGGCTTTCAGTTGGAAGTTTCCTGTATCGTGAACCCGACCATTTTCAACGGAAATCCCCAAAAAGTGTTTACCATCGCCTTGAGAGTGCCAGCCTAAGTAGTCTTGATATTTCCAATCGGGTAAGGGTTTATAGGGTTGTAGGGTTTTGCCAAAATATTCCTCGACTTTGACTTTGAATTTCTCAACGCCCCAATCATGGAGTAAATATTTCATGCGAGCATGACGACGGTTGTGGCGATCGCCATAATCGCGCTGAGTAGCGACAATTGCCTTGACTAAATCATAGATATCTGCTTTGTCTACATACCCCAAGTGATCCCCAATTCGAGCAAAGGTTTCTTCTTTGTTGTGGGTGCGTCCCAAACCGCCTCCGGCGATCACGTTAAATCCTTCGAGTTCCCCGGCTGAGTTGGTTATGACGACTAAGCTGACGTCTTGGGTATATAGATCAACGGAATTATCTCCGGGAACTGTTACCGCACATTTGAATTTGCGGGGCATATAATGCTGCCCATAGATCGGTTCTTCTAGATCGCTGAAAATGGTACCATTACCGTTGCGTTGACGAGCGGCTTTGACTTCGGGGTTTTCTTCGGCGCTGATGACTTTTTCACCATCGAGCCAAATTTCATAATAGCCCCCTGTTTGCGGGGTGAGTAAGTCGGCGATGTTGTTGGCGTAGAGACGGGCGTATTCGTACTCAGGACGATTTTTATAGGGGGCTGGGGGTGCCATAACGTTGCGGTTGAGATCGCCACAAGCCCCTAGCGTTGACCCCATATGATGAATAATCTCAGAAAGAACGGTTTTAATGTTCTTTTTCAAAATCCCGTGTAGTTGGAAGCCTTGGCGTGTGGTTGCCCGTAGGGTATGGTTGCCGTATTCATCGGCTAAACGGTCTAGGGTGAGGTAGAGTGAGGGGGGAATAAACCCACCGGGATTGCGGGTGCGGAGCATCATCTGGTAGTCTTTTTCTTGACCCTTAGCCCGATTATCCCGATTATCTTGCTGATAGGAACCGTGAAATTTTAAGATTTGAACGGCATTATCACTAAAGAAGTTTTCGTCGTTCAGCAGTTCGGTGGCTAAGGGTTCCCGCAGGTAGTTGCTGCGTTCTTTAATCCCTTCAACCTTAGAGAGTTTGTGATCTTGTGTGGGTGAACTTACAGAGGTAGTCATAGAAGTACGTTGTACCAGTTTTTAACCAAAATTTGTGAGGGGTTGAACCTTGAATGTGATTGAAGTTGAGACAATTCAACTCAGGGGAAGAAAATAAACTCCGGTAATCCGGTCGGGATTGTCAGGAATTAATTTCATTTTATCACGTTATACTTGGACATTTTCCCTTATTGTCAGGGGATCAAGCCTAAGTCACAATCAAATGTTAATAGTTGACAAAAGTACAAAGATGCCGGATTCGATCATGTATGAGGAAGACCACTATGTGGTTTTGGAATCTAACCAACCTGAGCAGTTGCTCACAGTTGCCGAACTGCAACAGAAACTCGAATCTATTTTGTCAGAGCGACAGGATGAGTTACCGCGAGATCTGCAAAAGTTTTCGACGATTTCCCAACAAGCCGAATATCTGGTTAAGACTTGTTGTGATTTCGATCTAGGCCCCGGAAAATACCTTCAGTGGTATGCGGTCAGACTGGAGAAATAAGGGAACAGGGAATAGGCGACTGGGGACAGGCAGGCAAGAGAACTGTTAACGGGTAGGAGTAATTGATCAATTGCCCCTACACTGGTGACTGTTCATTGAGGTATTGTAATCAGCGCCAAATCTATTTGTTCTTCCTGGGGTTGAGTAATTTCAGCCTTGATATTGGGGCCGAAGAATTTGGTCAGTTTTTCCTGTTTTTCTTGCCACACTTCTAAGGAAACAAAGGGCGAGTCAAACTCCAGAACCAAAGCATAGGCCTGGTCTACAGCGACTTCGCGAATTCCTTGGAGTTTGGGATGTTCGTCATCGGTTGCCCCGAGTTTTAAGCGTTCCAGAGTGTCTATCAGATGAGCGCTCTGGCCGTAGCGGTAGCGGGTGACATCCTTACGAACTTGGTTTTGGGTGTCGGTTGCAAGTTGTTCTCGCAAAGCCAAGACTTCGGGGGAGGTGGGTTGAGAATAGGGAACAGGTTCCAATTCTGCCGCTTTCAAGGCTAGTCCACCTAACAACAGGGGAATTCCATAAAAGAAGCCTGCTAAATTTAGGGTTGCATAGTCGTTAAAATAGGCAACAAACCCGACAACAGTGAGCAGTCCTCCCAATATTAAGCCCACTTGAGCTAAAGATGTTTGACGTAACATATATGTTAAGGTAGTCCGCGTAGATTCACTACTGATGATATACATATCATGTCGCTGGGTCGAGAAGATCCCTATTTGATCTGATCGGTTATCGATGGGAAATCTCACAGTAGTTTGACGAGTATAACTCTCCTTAGCGGTTCCATCCCTGTTTATGCCCTCATTACCTAACCCTCAACATGATGACTAGAGACAATGAGCTATTATCGACTGCCAACGTTGAGCGTAAGCTTCTAGAGCAGATTGACTCTCTCAGAAAGGAAGATGAACGGCTGTACAATATCCTTGCCATTGATATCTGGGCTTTAGCTAAGACAATGGATGAGTTGCAACCCGGTTTTTGGGGTGCGTTTATGAAAAATCGCGAGAAAGCTCTGAAACGGTATTTAGCAGAAACGACAAAAAATAAGCCTTCTGATAGCAAGCGCCCCCCTTTCCTGCGTTAGTTGCTCGTACAGTTGAGAGACGCGAGTGCAATCCTGAAATTAAAATCAAGGTCGTTGATTTGTCTGCTGACTCTAACGATTTAGATTGCAGCTTGCAGTGCTTACCGCTATATATTATAGAGGATAAGGTAGCAAAGGAAAGGTCAAATGGACTCTAATACAATTCGAGAGCGAATTGCTCTGATTGAGACTAAGCGAGAGTCTCTAGTCAAATTGCTAGAGAAACCCGATTTAGGAACGCTGAGAATTGATGTAAATCAAGCGATTGAAGAAATTGATGAGCTGATTGAAGAGTTTAAGCGCACTTTTCCTGATGCCAATCAGAATTAAATGGCTTGATTTTTCTCTCGACTCTAGAATTAGCTTTCTGTAAATCAGTAATGATACTCACTCTGTTTAAATCGAGTCTATTCTATTCGGGCTTGTCACCGATTTCACTGAGAAAAGAGACTTCTTTTCTACTCTAGCAAGTTATTTTCTAAGTGTTTTTATCCCGTAGAGAAATTGAGGATCATACTCTACGGGTTGCTTTACTATTGAGTAAGGCTTGCTCTATTTTTATTTCGGTTTAGTATGAACACTCAAGAACAAAAACATCCTCAATATAATAGCGATCGCGCCACTGTTAAGAGTTTAATTGCAGATAAACCGACGGACTTCAACTTGGTTGAACTCGCCCGATTAAAAATTCGTTATCGCGGATTTCCCGGCGCTAGAGATATTCAGAGTGATTTAGAAAAAATCTTGCAAAATTGGCAATTAACTGAAGAAACTCTGTTTGAAAAAACTCGTGAAATACACGCTAAAGGTAAAGTTTACCAAGTCGGAAAAGAAGATCAAGAAGATTGGCTTTAATTCAGTTTACAGTTGTAGGGGCGGGTTCAGCTAAAATCTATGTTTCTCACAGACAACATTGATCAACCCGCCCTTAATTTAATTCAGTTTACTCTCCGCACAACAACAAACGTAATAAAAAAAGATTATAAATGCACAGAATTTCTGCTACACCTGGCGGTTGGAGTCCTGAGACGGAAGGCGTTATTTTCATCGAACAAACGCCTGCACCGATTGTTTTTTTAACCGCAGCAGATACCGATATTCAAACCCTAGCTACCGCAGTTGATCAACTTCCGAGTGATTTTCCATCTCTACGAGTTGTGAACCTTTTACAACTGCAACAACAGTTAACCATCGATACCTATGCTGAGGATATTTTAACCCAAGCAAAAGTGATTATAATTCGACTTTTGGGCGGACGTTCCTATTGGAATTATGGCTTAGAAGTGGTTAAGGAAACTGTAGAAAAAACAGGTGCAAAATTAATCATCTTACCGGGAGATGATCGCCCTGACCCAGAGTTAATGAGTCATTCAACAGTATATCTTAATATTGTAAATCAACTTTGGAATTATTTCACCGAAGGCGGAATTGATAACTATACAAACGCTTTATTATTTATTGCGAAAACTTGTTTAAATAAACCCTATGATTATCAGCAACCTGTTTCCGTTCCTCGTGTTGGAATTTATCAAAATAAAATAGCATCGAAACCCAATATTCCTCAAGTGGGAATACTTTTTTATCGCGCTCATTATCTCTCGGGAAATATTCGCCCCATTGATGAACTTTGTAAAGCTTTAATTGAGCTAAAATTAAATCCCATCCCCCTGTTTGTTTCATCGTTGCGTGATCCAGATGTTCAAGCAGAAGTGTTGATGGAACTGCAAAAAAGCACAGATAATAATATTGAAATACTTCTGAATACAACTAGCTTTTCGATAGCTTCTATTGACGAAGATTCTACTGTAAATTCTCCTTTATTTAGCTTAGATATTCCGATTTTACAAGTCATTTTCAGCAGTCAAAGCATTCAACAATGGGAAGCAGACTTTCAGGGACTTTCACCGCGAGATGTGGCGATGAATGTCGCTTTACCTGAAGTGGATGGACGCATTATTACTCGTGCGGTATCTTTTAAGGCGGTAGAAACTTGGAACCAAAAGTTAGAAACTGACGTCGTTGGGTATATTCCTGTCAGCGATCGCATCAAATTTGTAGCCGATCTCGCCGCAAATTGGGTAAAATTACGCCAAAAAAAAGCTACAGAAAAACGTGTTGCGATCATCCTCGCTAACTACCCCACCGCAGATGGACGGTTAGCCAATGGAGTGGGGCTTGACACACCCGCCAGTTGTGTGCATATCCTCGAAGCATTGCAACAGGCAGGATACAAGATTCAAAATGTCCCAAAAACGGGAGAAGAATTGATTAAACGTTTAACTTCTGGGGTGACAAATGATCCAGAAGGGCGGGAACAGAGAAGCATTCAACAGTCATTAAATTGGGGTGATTTTCAACAGTATTTTTCTCGACTTCCTGAAACCATACAAGCGGCAATTTGTCAACGTTGGAATCTGGATTTTTCAGACCATTCTCATCCTGAAATATTCCCCATTTCCGGGATTAAACTCAATAATATTTTTGTGGGAATTCAACCCAGTCGCGGCTATGATCGTGATCCAAGTTTAAACTATCACGCCCCAGATTTAGAACCAACTCCTGACTATTTAGCCTTTTATTATTGGCTACGATATCAATTTGAAGCGGATGCGATTATTCATGTCGGAAAACATGGTAATTTGGAATGGTTGCCGGGAAAAAGTGTCGGATTATCTGAAACGTGTTATCCTGAAATTGCCTTCGGTGCAATGCCTCATTTATACCCATTTATTGTGAATGATCCGGGGGAAGGATCGCAGGCAAAACGTCGTTCGCAAGCGGTGATTTTAGATCATCTTACACCGCCTCTGACTCGCGCTGAACTCTACGGATCATTACAACAGTTAGAAGGGTTAGTCGATGAATATTATGAAGCACAAAGTTTAGATCCGTCTCGGCTACCGATGATTAAAAATAGGCTGCAAGATTTGATTAAAACTGAGAATTTAGATCAAGATTTAGGTTTAGTTGAAAATCAACTCAATCCACAAGCTTTAAATACCATTGATGGTTATTTGTGTGAACTGAAAGAAGCACAAATTCGCGATGGTTTACATATTTTTGGGCAATGTCCGACGGGGCGACAGTTAAGAGATTTAATTGTTTCTATCGCCCGAAATCCAAGTCCTCAGCGTTTAGGGCTGACTCGGGCTATCGCTGAAGATTGGCAATTAGAATTTGACCCGTTAACAACGGATTTTAGTAGATTTTTAAACCCAAAATTAACCTTGGAAAATAAAGTTTTTCTCACGGTTGGGGATGCGGTAGAAGTGTTAGAAAACTATGCCGCGAGTTTAGTTGAAAAAATTATCTCTGGTGAAACGGTAAACACTGGAAAATATACCCAAAAAGAGTTAAACTGGATAGAGACAAAACTCTTACCTAACTTACAAAAAACTCATCAAGAAGTCACTCACTTATTAAAAGGGTTAGAAGGGCGATATATTCCGAGTGGTTCATCGGGTGCGCCAACAAGAGGAAGACCTGATGTTTTACCGACTGGACGTAATTTTTATTCGGTTGATATTCGGGCTATTCCCACAGAAACAGCATGGAGAGTCGGTCAACTCGCAGCAGATGCTTTAATTGAACGTTATACTCAAGAAAATGGTGAATATCCACAAACATTAGGACTGTCTGTTTGGGGAACTTCTACGATGAGAACCGGAGGCGATGATATTGCTGAGGCGTTGGCGTTATTAGGGGTTCAACCTGTGTGGGATGGGCCTTCTCGTCGAGTGGTTGATTTTGAGATTTTACCTATTTCTATTTTAGGGCGTCCGCGTGTTGATGTAACGTTGAGAATTTCGGGTTTTTTCCGTGATGCGTTTCCGAATTTAATCGATTTATTTGATCAAGCAGTTGTAGCTGTTTCTCAACTAGATGAACCCCCAGAATTGAATCCTTTAGCGGCACAAGTGAAGCAAGAAACTGAAGGTTTAATGAAAGCAGGGTTAACAAAAGAACAGGCGGAAATGCGCTCTCGTTATCGTGTTTTTGGTTCAAAACCAGGTGCTTATGGTGCGGGTTTACAAGGGTTAATGGCGTCTCAAAATTGGACGGATGAACAGGATTTTGCGAGGGCTTATATTAACTGGAGTAGTTACGCTTATACGAGTCAGAATGGGGAGAGTCAAAGTAAGTTAGGGGGAATTTCGGCACCGGAAGCGTTTAAAAATCGTCTTGAAAAAATGCAGATTGTTTTGCAGAATCAAGATAACCGAGAACATGATATATTAGACTCGGATGATTATTATCAATTTCAAGGGGGTTTAACGGCTTCTGTTCGGGCTATTACGGGTAAAAATCCGCAAACTTATTTCGGTGATAATGCTCAACCCGAACGTCCGAAAGTGCGACAATTAAAAGAAGAAATAGCGAGGGTTTATCGTTCTCGAGTGATTAATCCCAAATGGATAGCTGGGGTGATGCGACATGGCTATAAAGGGGCGTTTGAAATGGCAGCAACGGTGGATTATTTGTTTGCTTATGATGCCACAGCAAACTGTGTGGAAGATTTCATGTATGAAGGCGTAGCAAAGGCTTATGTGTTGGATGAAACGGTGCAGAAGTTTATTCAAGAAAAAAATCCTTGGGCGTTGCGAGATATGGCTGAACGTTTGTTAGAAGCGAATCAACGGGGGTTGTGGCAAGCGTCAAATCAGAAAATATTAGAGGATTTAAGAACGATTGTACATGAAGCTGAAGGTGCTGTGGAAGCGGTGAACTCCTGATTAAAATAATTTGATAAAAATTTCTTCTCCCGATCCACTCAATTGAAACAATAAACTCTATAATACAAGATTGGACATCTAAAGTCTTGACTTTTATATACCCGATGGAATATCCACTAGGAGGTTTCCATGAATCTATTTCGTCGTTTAAAGTTCTCGGGGTTTTGGGGTTGGATTGTCGCGGCATTTCTGTTAGTCGTTACTGTGTTTAATTTCCAACAGAAACAAGTGAATAGTACCCCCTCAAGATCTCTGTCTAATGCTCAAAATCCAGCAATTGTCAACCCTGAAAATCCGTCAAATTCTGCTCAAAATTCCCAAATAGAAACGATTGCTAAATCTAACGCTTGCACTCAACAAAGTCCGTTTGATGAGTCTGTTAGATTTGCGTTGAGAGGGTCTAATTTAGCACAAACTGCAAAAACAAAGCAACAATGGGATGAAGTCGCCCGCAACTGGGTTCAGGCAGTGGCTTGGATGCAAGCGGTTCCTCCTAATAGTCCTAAACGGGCTTTTGCGGAGAAAAAAGTGGTTGAATATATGCGAAATTTAGCCTATTCGCAACAGCAAGCTGCTAAAACTCAAATGACGAGTCAGTTTCCGAGTTTTGATAGCGAATTTCTCGATCAACAATTGCAACTTTATTTGTCTTATCTCAGTACCGTTGGAAAACCTGATATTTTAATTGTCGGGAGTTCTCGCGCTTTGCAAGGAATTGATCCGAGAGAAATGAAACTGGCTTTAGCGGCGAAAGGTTATCAAGGCTTGAAAATTTTTAACTTCGGAGTTAATGGCGCAACCGCTCAAGTTGTTAACTATATTTTGAGGGAGGTATTAACACCGGAACAACTGCCAAAAATGATCGTTTGGGCGGATGGTGTACGAGCATTAAATAGTGGTCGAATTGATCGCACTTATCAATCCATTATGGCTTCAGAAGGACACAAACGTTTAGCCTCGGGCGTTCGTCCTCAATTGGCTCAAAATCAATCTGAACAGACCCAAATCTGTTATCAAATGCCAAAATCTTGTATGGCTCAACCGAAGTGGAATTTTCCTAAAGCCAGTCAAGAGAATCAACAGTTAGAAACAGAAATTGCTGTTGAACCTTTAGACTTAGAATCCGAATCTGAAACGTTTTATTTCGTTCAATTTGAACAGTCAGAAACGCCTCAATTGAATAATCTTTTGTATCGTTCCTCTGAGCCAATCACCGCTACACCTGTTTCCTTGGGTACGACTATTGATGCCAATGGATTTTTACCCCAATCTAATCGCTTTAATCCCAACACTTACTATCAACAACGTCCCTATGTTTCGGGTCAATATGATGGGGATTATCGAGCGTTTAATTTAGGGGGAGAACAGGCTAGAGCATTGAGTTTTCTGGTGGGATTTGTCAAGACGAGAAATATTCCGCTTGTTTTTGTGAATTTGCCCCTAACTGATGATTATTTAGATTCGTTTCGTTGGTGGGCAGAACAGGAATTTAGAAACCATATGCAGCGACTTTCCAAAGAGTATGGATTTCTCTTTATTGATCTCTCTGAACAAGCATTAACCCGTTATGAATATTTTGTTGATCCGAGTCATTTGAACCGTTATGGAGCCAGAGTTGTTGCTCAGAAATTAGTCGGACAATCTGCAATTCCTTGGCCGCGAGCGAAGTAATAACGATAGGAGAGAAAAACGTGCTAGAGGAACGGGATTATTGGGTTTGTTGGTCGCAAATTTCAGGAGTCGGGCCGATTTCCTTGCAACGCCTCCGCCTGCATTTTGGTACAGTCAAAACAGCTTGGGAAGCTTCTACTCAAGAGTTACAAAAAGTGGAGGGTTTTGGACGACAAACCGCCGAAAAAGTGGCAGAGCAGCGAGTCAAATTTGACTGCGATCAATTTATCAAAAGTCATTCCGAAAAAAACCCTGATTTTTGGACTCCTGCTGATACAGATTATCCGCGTTTACTCTTAGAAATTCCGACACCACCACCTGTTTTATATTATCGGGGAACCATTGAACCCGAAGAAAACCAAGGAATTAGACCGACTGTTGGGATTGTTGGAACTCGTGAACCTTCTGAATATGGGCGGCGTTGGACGCGCAAAATTAGCAGTGTATTAGCCAAAAGTGGCTTAACGATTATATCAGGAATGGCGGCCGGAATTGATACCGAAGCCCATTCTAGTTGTTTGGATGCAGGCGGACGAACACTGGCTATTTTTGGGACGGGAGTTGATATTATTTACCCCAAAGATAACCGTCAATTGTCTGAAAGAGTTATTCAAAATGGTTTAGTAATTAGTGAATATCCCGCAGGAACAAAGCCCAATCCTCGACATTTTCCCAGTCGAAATCGGATTATTGCGGGTTTAAGTCGAGCCGTATTTGTGATGGAAGCAGGTCAAAAATCAGGAGCATTAATTACCGCTTATGTGGCGAATGAGTTTTGTCGAGATGTGTATGTTTTACCTGGACGTTTAGATGATGAAAAGTCTCAAGGTTGTTTAAAGTTAATTAATGGGGGTGCGAGTTTAATTCCCGTAGAAATCGAAGAGTTATTAGAACAACTTGGCGCTATCCCAAAACTCGATACTCCTCAACAATTATCCTTGCTGGAACCGCCTGCAAAACCTCAACCTTCTATTCCGACTCTAGAACCGAATTTAGCCCAAGTTTTTCAGGCTATCTCTTCTGAAGCCACTGCTTTTGATATGATTGTTCAACAAACGGAATTAGAGGCGGCTATCGTTTCAAGTTCGTTGTTACAGTTGGAACTTTTGGGGTTAGTTTCTCAGTTACCCGGAATGCGTTATCAACGTTGTTAATTGTTGGTTAATGGTAGGGGCGGGTTCTGTAAGAGCTATAATATCACTCAGGGATTGAACTAAACCCGCCCCCAATATTAGAGCGACTGCCAGGGCGGGTTTATCAATGTAGTTTGTGGGATGAATAAATCTTTTTGAACCCGCCCTTACGTTAAGATGAATAAATCTATGCTAAACTCAATAAAAATTGTATTTTCCTCAAGACGTTAAACCGATGACGGATCATTCTTTTCCTCGCTTTCATCTCGCTTTTCCTGTATTAGACTTAGAACAAACTCGCTCTTTTTATAAAGATGTATTGGGGTGTATAGAAGGGCGAAGTAGTGAGAGATGGGTTGATTTTGACTTTTTTGGACATCAAATTACGGCTCATTTAGAATCATCAGAAGAGGGTGCGATTTCGACGAACTTTGTTGATGGTGAAAATGTTCCTGTGCGTCATTTCGGAGCGATTTTAGAGTGGAATGAATGGCATAAATTGTCTGAATCTTTACAAAATAAACAAATAGAATTTATCATTAAACCTCAAATTCGTTTTCAAGGACAAGTGGGTGAACAAGCGACTTTATTTATCAAAGATCCCAGTGGAAATGTCTTAGAGTTTAAATCGTTTCAAGATGAAAGTAATATTTTTGCAACGGATATGAAGGCTTAAACCCATTAATTTGACTTATTCCCATTCTTCTAATTCACTCACCCAATTTTGCAATGTTGCAATCATTTGTTCTCGTCGAGTTTCAAAGTTAGCCGCAATCCAAATTAACACTAAACCCACAATAAAACCAATAATCCATTTAAAAAATGAATAAATCGAATTGAGAATCAACAGTTGGTTAACAGCATTAATCAAGAATGTTACCGTACCCACGTATAAAAAAGCCCTAATTCGCAATCCTAAGCCGATAAAAATGGCAATCAAACTAATAAAACCGGGAATAATTCCAGTCCATTGATTCGTTAACAATGCGGCTACACAAATCATACCTATTCCACAAATTCTAATCCAATGACGCAAGAGTTTTTGTTCGGGACGTTGTAAACTGGGATCAACTTGGGCAAAATATAACAAAGACAATCCGGGAAGAAGTGTATCACCTAAAGCACCTAAATTATTTTCTGTTAACAATAACCAGCGATAATAAGCAAAATTGATTAATCCAATACTAAAATAAGTGAGTTTAATATTGCCCGTAAATCGAGCTAAAACCACATATAAAATAATGGCTAAACTAACAGAAATATACCAAGATAGTTCTAAGTTTGACCCTGCCATAATTGTTGTAAAAACCACAGTCAAGACGGGTATAATCATCGCGACTCGCCGCCAGGGTTTAAGCTGCCATCCCCAACTTTCCCAAGGAATAAAATAAATAAAATACGCAATGAGAGAGGCAATGGCACCGCTCCAGGGAATTAATAATCCTTCTAAATTCAAAATATCGCTAATAAAGTAAGTCATTGCTGCGGCTTGTAAACATCCAATATAAACCCAAAATTCCGCTTCAATAGCATTAGAATGATAACGACCTTGAAAAATGGCATATCGAGTTAAAAAGATTCCGATTCCTAAACTTAACCAGGAGTTGAGTTCAGAAGGAAGAGACAGAGAAGCTATTAAAAAACAGCTACTCATTGCCCAGTGAAGATGAGCAATATTTTTCACTTCATTCTCACTCAGATGTAGATAATGAATGAGTTGAGGTGATAATAGACGATAAACGTAAAGGATTGTTGTTCCTAAGCCTGCAAAGGCAATGAATTGTTCTCCAATGGGGGCAGAATATGTGTTATAAAATAATAGTTGATAAGCCGCGAGGGAAACGCCAAAAATCCCCATATAGGTTAGAGGTTTTAACTCAGGACTCCGCCGCCCGACTCCGATTAAAATGAATGCTAGGATAAATAAACTGGTTCCTGTCCAGTTATCAAAACTGCCGGATGACCTTAAAACTGCACCAAATATTCCGTAAAATAGGGGTAGAATTTGCCAGGGATTGGATAGATGATGAATTCTATTTCTATGTCGCCAATAATCTCCTAAAATTTGGGTGATTAATCCTAAAATTAGATTGGCAATGGATAAATTAAAAAGGGCGTTGTCTGTAAAGCTGAGAACGTGAGCCATTAAAAGTTCGAGTTGCCAACCGAAAATGTAAACGAAAAAAGGGAAAGTTGAGTCTTCTGTCTCTGATGGGGGAGGATTGAAAAGCCGAATCATCACTGCTATAATTGAGATAAAAGTTGCTACAGTGATTGGAATTGACGGGGTTAAAAGTTGCCAATAAATTCCCACAACATACCCGGTTAAACCGATTAATTCAACCCAACATAAAAGGACTGTCCAGCTTTCGATAGCAATAGCATACAGAACCGTGATAGAATTCGATAAGCGGTTTAATATAGCCTGACCTATCCAGAGTAAATTGAGCGCAATTGCCCCCACAACTAACCCGCGTGCTAAAGTTAAATCGGGGATAGTTTCCCAGGCTAAAAATCCTGAAAAAGTTAACCCAAAACCTACGGTTAGAATAGCTGAAAGTTGACTTTGAAGATGATTGGTATTCAAAATCATTACCGCAGTGCCAACACCCCAACTGATTAACCGAATTCCAGGGATTCTAAATACCAGTAATTGTAATAATATTGCTCCTATAATACTGAATTGACTGGCTAATTGTCGGCGTTGGGGAATCAGACGAGCGATACTGGTTAATGCAATTGGAGTCATTAACCACATAATTCCCCATTGACTCAACCCTTGACAAGTAAAGTTTTCACAGAAAGAAGCGGAATTCTCAGTTGAATGACCATAAAAGAATTGATAACTCAAACCTGCTAAGATTAATCCCATGTGCCAAGCACTTTTGAGAATGGAATGCGGAATTAGGATGGTTTGTGAGCGAGTAAAAATGGTGTAGAATAACCACTCTAATATCATCAATACAATTGATAATATTCCCCATTGTTCTAAACGAAGTTGAGGAAAAAATAATTCAATAAAACTGGCTAAAGTTAGTAAACCTGTAACATGGGTAAGATAAACGAGAAAAACCCTTGGGGATTGACGCCGAATCGTATAAACGACTAAAATCAGTGTAGATGCTAATAAGTTAAGCGATCGCACAACGGGATCAAGAAGCGAAATTGCTGTTAAAATCACACCCAATCCTAAGCTAATTTTCTCTCCAAATCGAGCTAAATTTTGCTTTTGCTGCTGATGAATCCAGTCCGTTAATGCTAGCATCAACCCTAAATAAATCAATCCCACTAAACCTAGTAATACCCAAGGATTATCCTGAGATTGCGTGATTTGGAGAGAAAATTCTATAATATTTTGTTGGCTTTCTATAGGAATTAAACGCCAAACTAAACTAAACGCTTGAAGTCCAATCGCAAAAATCAAAGCTAAATCTTTCTGGTGCCAAAACTGTCTTAAATTGATTCCAAAAATTACCAACGCAATGCTACTCACGCCTAAAGCTTGTTCGGGTTGATTTTCGATAGAAACAAGCCAACCTGCGGCTAATAGAAGATAAGCAAATGGTTGTAAAATAACCTCTGAATAAAGAGATAATAAGCCTCCAGTTAACCCTAAAGCAAATCCGAATTGAGAAACATCAAGATTGACGACAAAAATGGCTCGCCACCAGAGAAAAGCGACAGGAACAAGGCAAAATATTAAAGGTAAGTTTTCCAGCCTGTTTAAGCTAATCTGTTCCTGTTCCTGACGACGACAAAAAGTAACAAATCCAGTCCCAATAATTCCTAAATAAACAGCAATCAATGGAAAGCCTGGTACTCTCCAACCTAATTGTAAATAACTGAGTCCGAGTTGATTCAGAATTAGCAATGCTTGGAGTGAAATTCCGGGGGATTCTCTTGCCGTTGAAATGGGATTGAAAAGAATTGTAATTCCTGTTAAAATAATGATAGCGATCGCACCAAATAAAGCGGTGATGGAATCCAGTAATCCTAAACTATCAATCGCCCAAAAATTTAGCGGAATTAACAGCAATGTCACCCATTTTAAGGTTTGTGAAGTTAAAGGCAGACTACTGTTCATTCCCAGCCAAACCGTAGCGATAAAAAACCCTAAAGTATAAGCAAATAAGACTCCATATTGAGCAATCGTTGGTAATTCTTGCCATCGGCTCGCGACTAATACCCCTGAAGAAACCAACACCATAAATAATCCCAAAAATAGCAGCCATCGCACGCTAAATTCGGCTTGAAAAGAAGACCACAAACGGGAAGGTAAATTGACTAGATTGCGACGGGATTGACCTTGATCGACTGCGACAGGTATTGTTAGACTGGGGCTTTCCTGAACTGTTGCTGAAGAGGCTATCTCAACTGAAGTATCAGGCGGAGGCGGAAGCGGTTGACTGAGATATTGCTGACTAAGTTGAAGCAGTTGTTCATCAGACAACAAACCTAAGTGCAACCATGCTTCTAAACCCTCTAACAAAACCGGATTGTCAGCCCGAACACGAATTTGAATTTCAATAAATTTGATTAGAGGAGAAGACATGAGTTTAAAAATGAAGAAATCGATCTGATCTTCTGGAGTGAGGCTAAGATAACATAATCGCTTTTCAAATAGCAATAAAGTCGGGAAAGGATTAAAATCTTTTTACAAAACTTAGAGTTGATTTAGATTAATAATCAGATTCGGGAACAAAATCCAGGGTCAATTCAGTCTGTTCTTCAAAGAAATCTAGAGAATATTTCAACAATGGCTAATCTTTTAATTCAAGCCGATTTTTCAGGCTCGGTTGATAGCAGTCGTTTTGCTGTACTGGGAAGTCTTCAAGACGATAATATTACGTTTCCGATTGAACTTCAAGATGAGCAGGGAAATCTTCTAACCTCCAATGCAGATGTTAGCCAACTCGAAATTTTACTTCGTGACGGAAATGATCGTTTAGAGGGTTCAACTCTTCAGAGAAATAGCGAATTAATTGTAGTTGGAAACCAAGGAGATGACGAAATTATCGGAAGCTTCAACGCGGATACTCTGTTTGGGGGACAGGATGGAGATGATATTTTTGGGGGAGATGGCGACGATCAAATCTTTGGAAACTTAGGGGATGACTTTGTTTTGGATGGCGGACTTGGAAATGACGCCGTTTTTGGGGGTCAAGGTGACGATTATGTACGGGGTGGAGAAGGAGATGATCAAGTCTTTGGCGATCGCGGAAATGACGTGATTCATGGGGATGGAGGGGTTGATCTCCTAACAGGTGGTGAAGGTCGAGATCAATTTATCATTGATTTAATGTTAGAAACTCCCACTAATAATCCCAACTTTGTTGATACGATTACCGACTTTACATCCGGTGAAGATGAGATTACAATTTTTGGTATAGATTCAGCGTTTATTGAGGTGAGTAACTTAACTTCTGTTGGGGGTTCGTCTGGATTTATTCTCTACGATATTCGGGATGGTGACATCGGTTCCGGTAGTGAAACTCCTATTGCTTTTATTAACCAAAACCCCGGTCTAACAACTGCATTAACGGTGGGTACAGATATTTTTGTGATTTAATCTACTAAAAAATAGGTAAAAATCGTAAATTTTATAGCCCACAAAAATGCTGAGGCACATTCTAGGAAAATCTCTAGACGTGCGCCTCAAAGTCAAGCTGTTAAGCTTTTTTCATTGTGGAATCTCTCTTTTCTGACTCTCGGAACTTAAATCACGTAGCCATTGAATCGAGAGACTGCAATTTCCGCTTAAGATTTAGTAATCGCTCGAATAGCGATCGCGCTTGCGACCTCCTCCAAATGAATTTTTCTTTTCAGGCGGTCGCGCTTTATTGACCTTGAGATCGCGTCCCATCCATTCGGCTCCATCAAGAGCTGCTATTGCGGCGTCTTCTTCAGACTCCTGCTTCATTTCGACAAATGCAAATCCTCGGGGGCGACCTGTTTCGCGGTCAGTTGGAATACTAATCCGTTGGACGGTGCCATATTCAGAAAATACGTCCTTGAGATCATCTTCCTTGACGTCGTAAGACAGGTTACCTACATAAATCGACATACGTTACTTCCAAAATCAGACGAATGTGAAAGATAGACATTTCGGAAGACAAGCTAGAGCCTATGAAACAGAACAAACGACTTGTACTGAAAGCAATAACTGCTACCGATACCTACTCTTTCATACTTATTGTAACACGATGAGTTCCAGTTAAGAGCTGAATCAGCGATTATCAATCAAAAATACCCCAAAATCCCTTGGCTAGAAGTATTACCTCAGTTCTAACTCTTCGCTAACTATAAGCCCTTCTCCCCTGCTTCTGGAGTTGAGTCGGGTGACGCCGGAAGTTCAACTCGCCAAAGCCATCCTTTTTTATACATTTCTTCAACTTTGGCTTGGTAAATTTCCTCGATTCCTTTAATTAATACATCAGACGGACGATACAAAAAGATATCACTAAAATTTTCATCAGGAAGTAGAGGAATATTCGACTGTACAACAAGTTGTAGATAAACATCGGACTTCAGTCGATGGCTAAAGGGCAGAATTCTTCCGGGTTCGGCATCACTAATCACCAGAGGAGTGGGAGAGAGATTGACAATTTCAGCAACAGCCGGAACATAACGGCTTCGGGTATAACTTTTATGCCACCAAACCGGATGTAAAGAACTCACTAAACTGGATAAAATTCCGCTCACTGCGACCGCCCAAAAAATAGATTTCCAGCGTTTTTTTTGTTTTAAATTGAGGAAATTATCACTAATTTTATGAGTCAAAAGATAAGCCCAGGAAATCTGCAAACCCAAATAAGCCGGAATTCCATAACGAGTAATGGTTGATTGTTGTCCTCCGAATAATAAATCAGGTAACATCAAAGCCGTTCCGGTGACTCCCATTAACGCCATCACAAAAAACCAAGTTTTAACCGGAGTATTTTTAATCAAAATGTAAACAGAAGATCCGGCGAGAAAAATAATCAGATACAAGATTGGATTTAATAAACTGAAGCCTTGATTAAAATCAAAAATAATTCGGGTTAAATTCAAACCCCAAAATAACAGGATATTTTCGTCTCGACTCACCCGATGAGAGCTAGTATTATCGACTAAATCAGGAAAATTATTAAAAACAATCACTAACCAAGGCGAAAAGAGAACAACACTCAATAAAACCGCAGCCAAAGCCGGAATGATATAGTCTAACTTGCGCCATTGTTTCAGCCCAAACAAATAAATACCATGAGCCAAATAAACCAACACTGAAAACAGATGAGAATACAGTCCTAACGTTATACTAAACGCATAGATTCCCCAAGCAAAAACTTTAGATTTAACCGCTTTATCAGTTTGTGTGACTCGCAACGCCTTTAAGAATGCAGCACTTGAAAATAAAATGATAAACGTCCATAAACTATAGGCGCGAGCTTCTTGAGCATACAAAATATGAAAGGGAGAAATCGCAATAATTCCCATCGCCACCCAACCGACAGTCTCCGACTGAAACAGTTCTAAACATAACCAATATATCGCTGGAAAACAGAGCAAACTAATCAACGCTGATAAACAGCGAATCGTCGCCACAGAATGATTAAAAATTTGCATCCAGAACCGAGCTAATAAATAGTAAAATGGAGAATGTTCGGGATGTTTTCTAAAGGTCGTAAAAGCATCTTTTAAACTTTTTTCTGCGGTCGGATATTGATAAATTTCAACTAAATCTCTAGCACTAATAATTTGACCTGTATAAACTTGGGGAATCAAATCATCATGCAAATAACCCGAACTTCTCAACGAGGTATGAACTTCATCATACCAATAGACTTTATAACCCAAATTAACAAACCGAAAGGCAATTCCTACGATGAGAAGAAGCGCCGCAAACTGTTGTAACCATCGGGTGGTAGATTTTGATTGTTCCATTATTGGATTTTGATCAGACTGTTCACTGATTTTACATTGAATCTGAGTAATTATTACATCATCGATTAATTAACGCAAAAGTTATTAAAAGTATTAAGAGAAAAGATGTTCTAGGCTATTTTCCATTCCGTTTCTGGAACGTTGGCGTTCACCATGATATTGCGTAGAGTGCCAACAGGAAGATCTCGTCGGGATCGGGTTCAAGATAAAGTGCTATCGCTTCGCGAATATTTTCTAAGGCTTCTTCTTCGGTTTCTCCTGCGGACACACAACCGGGCAATTCTGGACACCAAACAGCCCAATCTCCGGTTTCCGAATCAGTTTCAAGCACAACACGCCATTTCATATTTCTATCTCCTTGGTTGGCATTTTGTTTAAAATTAGCGACAGCTATTTACAGCTTTAACCAGCCAAACATCTCCCCAACGGTTAACTTAAATTCTCCCATAAATTCAGGAATAGGTAATTCATCGGTTTCGGTTTGAAAGAGTTGAGGTTGTTGTTGGTGGGGAAAAACTAAAACCGATTCTTCTTCCGGGTAAATTAACCATCCCAAACTGCTACCGTTATTCAAACAATGTAGAATATTTCCAGTAACTAGACCCGGGCTTTGATTGGGAGAAAGAATTTCAATTGTCCAATCGGGATAAGTATTAAAAACATTAATAATATTACCGTTTTCATCTCGGGGAATTCTCTCCCACGAGAAAACTGTTACATCGGGAACAATTGAACGTCCGCCAAAAGTACACCGAAGTTCGGGAAAAGCACGAGCAATGCGCTGACGACTAACCAAGCTATTAATAGTAAGAATTAATTCGGCTTGGATGGTGCTATGTTTACCTTGGGGCATGGGCTTTTTAACAATTTTACCGTCAATATATTCGCTGGCGGGTTTCGTTTCTGGTAATGCCAAAAATTCTTCTAGCGTGAGTTGACGTTCAGAAATCTCGATGATAGGTCATCCCCTCCTTTTTCGGTTGCAAGTTTTGTTTGATTGTAGCAAAATTTTCGCGGAAAAATAGATTCATCAATTGTTTGGGCGATATCACCTCCTTGGGCTTATTTTACAATTTAATAATATGATGTCCGGCTGATTAATTTTGTTAGGGGTGGGGCGGGTTTAACTAAATCTCGGAGTAGTAGTCAAGATATTGAAGAACCCGCCCCTACGAAACGGATTATTGATTAGTCGGATATCATATAAGTATTTAATGAGTTAATATTCTAGCCGTAAACGTAATAAAATATAGCCTGTTTCTGGATGGAGATGTTCATCAACGGGAATAAAACCATATTGTTGATAAAAAGCCCGCCCCGCTTGATTTTCTTGAAAAACTTCCACAAAAAGTTGACTTCGCAATGTTTTCGCCCAATCAATTAAAGCCCGTCCAATTCCCTGGCGTTGAAATTGAGGATCAACAAAAATCGCCCCTACCTCGTTATCTAATAAGGAAATAAACCCCAACACCAGGTTATCCCGTTCAAAAACCCAGGTTTCTGCTGCGGGTAAATAAACCTTTGGTATGTTTTGACGTTCGGTTTCTAGAAAAGCTTCATCCAAAAAAGAATGGGCTATTTTAGAGGCGGAATACCAAACCTCTAACAAACGGTTGAGATCCTGTTCTTGGTAAGGGCGAATCATGGGTTTAAATCAATTCAATTAATCGCTGCTAGTTTGGGCTAAATTTTCCCTTTCTTTGAGTTTAGAGGCGACAAAATGCCAAACCAAACCCACTGCAATTAATCCTAACCCAATTAACCAAACTTGCCACTCGATCCAAAAGGCTAAAAATAAGCCGGAAAATAAGGCAAATAAACTCATCCAAACGGGATATAATCGTTGTTCATCACTCAAACGCAACGCCGCCAAACCGACAATTCCGCAGCGCCATAACGAACCAAAAGCACTTAACGACCAAGTGGTTTTTACATCCCCCGTTAAAACCAAAAGTCCCACAGTAATACTAATAAAAATCACCGCCCAATAGGGTGTAGTTCCGGCTGGATTTAACTGAGCAATTAATTTCGGCATATCGCCCCGTCTTCCCATTGCTAATAATAACCGAGATAAACCTAAAATAATACTCAATAACACGCTTAAAGTTGCGGTAATTGCCCCAATTGCTAACAGCGTTTTTGCACCGGGAATTCCTAAACTTGCGGCTACAACTTCTAACGGTGCGGCTTCTTCGGAGGCAATTCCTAATGCTTCGGGGCCAATTGTTCCCAAACTCACAAGGGCAACACCCATGTAAATTATCGTGGTAATTGCCAAAGTGACTAAAACAGCTTTCGGGATATTTTTCCGAGGTTCTGTAATTTCTTCCCCTAACATTGTAATTCGGGCGGGACCGTTATAAGCAACAAATAATAAAGCCACAGATTCGAGGAAGTTTTTAGAGCCTGTTTTCAAGTCAATTTCTGCAAATTCTACGGGTAAAAATCCCTTTTGAGATAAGACAAATCCTCCGGCAATAATTAAGAAAAATAAGGCAAATAAAGTAATCGAAAGAATCACCGTTGTAGCAGCTTTAGACCGTCGCATTCCGCCCAAGACCACAACAGTTAAAGCCAAAACAGCAAGTTCGGCAACGGGAACTAAAAACGCCTTTGAAATGCCAATCGTATTAATTAAATAACTAGAAAAACCGAGTGCAGCCGTCGCCGCCACTGCCGTTTTTCCGAGTAGATACATCCACCCTCCGGTAAAACCAAACCAAGAGTTAAGATACTTGTAACCGTATTCATAAATACCGCCACTAACGGGATGACTGGCGGCGAGTTGGGCGAGATTCAAACTATTAGCAATTTGCAAAATTCCCGCAACAACCAACGCCCCAATCACCCCATAACCGGATAAGGCTGCGGCTAAACCCAAACTGACAAAAATTCCGACACCAATAACCGATCCTAACCCCATAATTGTGGCACCAAACCAACCTAATTCGCGTTTAAGTTGTTGGGGAGAATGCTGGGATGCAGACATACTTTTTTCTTTCCTTAATTCGGCTACCTTCTAAAAATAGGGGTATGAATTCAGCACACCCCTTTCGGTTAATTTACAAAAGCAGACAAGAACGGATTTTCGGATTAAGTGATCTGTTGAAAGCATAGATTTATGCGTCCAGTGTATTCGGTTAATCCGTTTTTCCCGCTCAAATCTGTTTCCTCAATTAGTTTTGTTGGAGGGTCGATAAACTGGAGTTGGAGTCAACAGCAGCCATCTGTTTGGTTTGAACCATTGTCGCTTGTAGCATCGGAGTCCGACTAATGGAATTATTCGCTAAATTAAACAACGGACTGGATAGAATTCCGGCTAAGGAAGTGGCAATCAATGAAAGCACTAACCCCACTTGTAAAGGCCGCATTCCCGGCAAATTCCAGCGAATTGCAGGATAGTTTTTCACCGCATCTGACATTTCTTGCGGCTCTTTCACCACCATCATTTTAACCACACGAATGTAGTAGTAAATTGACACGACACTGGTGACTAATCCTAACAACACTAAGCCATATAATCCGGCTTGCCAACCTGCCCAAAACAGGTAAATCTTACCGAAAAATCCAGCTAGAGGCGGAATTCCACCCAAGGACAGTAAACAAATACTTAAACCCAAAGTTAGGAGCGGATCTTTTTGATATAAGCCGCTATATTCACTAATTTGATCCGTTCCGGTTCGCAGCGAGAACAGAATTACGCAGGTAAAACCGCCCAAGTTCATAAACAAATACACCAACAGATAAAAGATCATGCTGGAGTAACCCGCTTCTGTTCCGGCGATTAACCCGATCATCACAAATCCCGCTTGGGCGATGGAGGAATAAGCCAACATCCGCTTCATGCTGGTTTGGGCGAGGGCGACTACATTTCCCAACACTAAACTGAGAATTGCCAACGCCGTGAACACAAACCGCCACTGATCGTTAACAAGGGGAAACGCATTCACTAATAACCGTATCGCTAGGGCGAACCCTGCCGTTTTGGAACCGACAGACAAAAACGCCACAACCGGAGTTGGTGAACCTTCGTAAACGTCGGGTGTCCATTGGTGGAAGGGAACCGCCGAGATTTTAAAGGAAATCCCCGCAATCACAAAAACAAGGGCAATCACCAAGCCGAGAGATTCACCCGCCCCGGATGTAGCCAGGACTTTGGCGATCGCATCAAGCTGAGTTTCGCCGCCAGAGAGTCCATACAGCAGCGATAACCCGTAGAGGAACACAGCCGAACTTGACGCCCCAATCAGCAGGTATTTCAACGCTGCTTCGTTGGAACGAGGATCGCGTTTGGTGTAGCCTGTCAACAGGTATGATGAAATACTCAGGGTTTCTAGGGAGACGAAAATCATCACCAATTCCGTCGCTCCCGACAGGAACATTCCCCCCAAAGTGGCAGTTAGCAGAATGCAGATAAATTCGGCTAGGGCTGTACCTGTTTGTTCGACATAGCGAACCGACATCAAAATCGTCACCATTGCAGACAGGGCGATGATGCCGCGAAATATCACGCTGAGGGCGTCGCCGTTAAAACTGCCCAAAAATGAGACGGTATCGCTGCTACTCCACTGATAGCACAAGGCGACAATAGAGGCGAGAAGACCTGCGATCGCCAGATAAGGTGTCCAGCGAGAAGAAGCGGTTCGTCCGACGATCAGATCTCCGACTAAAACGGCTAAGAGGGTAATAATCACAATCCCCTCTGGCAAGATCGTTCCAGCGTTTAACTGGGCTGCAATACTCGAAAAATCCATAAGCTTCGATGATTGGATAATACCCATGACTGGTTATTGAACGCCAGTCAGAGCGAAACACATCCGACAATATAATCTTTCTCTCTGTCTTGATTCAAGAGGACAAGCAGATCACAAGTCAAAACAAACAGCTAAAACCGTAGACTGTACTCTTACAGAGAGATGAAGCGAACAGCTTAAATTGTATAGTAGTAGGATGGGTTTAAAAAGACGATAATACGGGTTAACTGATCTGATGATACAGCTATTTAACACAATCTTAAATTTCCAAAAACGCTTTGTGCATTTGATTTTACCAACTATCCTGGCTGTTGTGATTGCCCTACTCGGGGCGACACCTGCGATCGCAACGGGGGTTTATCAAATGCCGAACTTAACCCCTGGTGATCCCAGTTGGATCGTCGATGAAGGTGATGTTCTCAGTTTTAGCAGCGAACGTCAGATTAACCAAAAATTATCAGAACTTGCTGATCAAACGGGTTATGAAGTTCGTCTGGTGACGCTACGCCGCTTTGACTATGGGGAAACTGCCGATAGCTTTACCGAGGCGTTGTTTAACAAATGGTTCCCGACTCCTGAAGCGGGTGCTAACCAAATTTTGTTAGTGTTGGATGTTCTCACCAACAATAGCGCAATTCTCACCGGAGAAGGCGTTAAGTCCCTGCTGAGTGATCAGATTGCCGAAAGTGTAGCCAAAGAAACGTTACAAGTGCCTATCCGAAATGGTAATAAGTATAATGAAGCTTTCCGAGGCGTGAGCGATCGCTTGGTCACGGTATTATCGGGAAATCCTGATCCTGGCCCCCCTAGCGATGAACAACAGGTGCAAGTCGAAAGCACTTTTAAGTCAGCCGAAGAAACCGATGATCAAACGGCTACAATTATAGTTGTCATTGTGTTGATAGTGGCAACCGTTGCACCGATGGCAACTTACTTCTATCTGCAACGCTCTTAGAGATTTTGAGGATGTAGGGATAGCAGGGATTACAGAGGAGAATCTTTTCCAGCTCAAAATTCAATGTCCGATATCCCTAGTCCCGATTATCAATCCTCATCATGCAATTTATTGATCAAGTTGAAGTTTTAGTGGAAGCGGGTAAAGGTGGCGATGGGATCGTCGCCTTCCGCCGAGAAAAATATGTTCCCGCCGGGGGGCCTTCCGGTGGCAATGGTGGAAAAGGCGGTTCAGTGATTTTAGTCGCCGTCGAAAACCTGCAAACGTTGTTAGATTTTAAATATAATCACCGTTTTCAGGCTGAAGATGGCCGACGAGGTGGCCCCAAAAATATGACCGGGGCAAACGGAAGCGATCGCATCATTGAAGTTCCCTGTGGGACGGCGGTTTATGATATAGAAACTGACGAACTTTTAATTGATTTGATTCATCCCCATCAAGAATTTTGTGTGGCAAAAGGGGGTAAAGGCGGTTTAGGAAATGCTCACTTTCTCAGTAACCAAAATCGCGCTCCTGACTATGCTTTACCTGGACTTCCGGGTGAACAACGACAGCTTAGACTGGAGTTAAAACTGTTAGCTGAAGTCGGAATTATTGGTTTACCCAATGCGGGAAAATCAACGTTAATTTCGTCGTTATCTGCGGCTAAACCGAAAATTGCCGATTATCCCTTTACGACTTTAATTCCCAACTTAGGCGTTGTTCGCAAACCGACGGGAGATGGTACCGTTTTTGCAGATATTCCCGGCTTAATTGAAGGCGCTCATTTAGGCTTAGGTTTGGGGCATGAATTCCTGCGCCACATCGAACGAACTCGGGTTTTATTGCATCTAATTGATATTACCGATCCGACTCCTCTTGAAAATTATCACACGATTCTGCAAGAATTAGAAGCCTATGGTCGGGGTTTAACGGATCGTCCGCAAATTGTGGCATTAAATAAAGTGGATGCGGTGGATACTGACAGCGAAGACGTGCAGGAAATCATCACTAAAATTCAGCAAATTACTCAGTCTAAAGTCTTTTTAATTTCGGCTGTTGCTCAAATGGGGTTAAATGATTTAATGCAAGAAGTTTGGCGATCGCTTGATGAGTTGTCACTCTCTGAAAGTTCAACATCCAGGTAGTAGAGTGCATCAAATTCATCGATTTTAACTTAGGTAATCCCGAAATTGATGGTTTGATGCACCCTACTGGTTTTTTTGGAAAAAACCTATTCTTCGAGTTCAATACCCTCAGCCCTCAGTCGTTCGAGAAGGCGTTGGGCGCGAAGTTCAGCAAGTTCTGCGCGAAGATGTTCTTGTTGGGCTAGAAGTTCAGCTTGATCAGCGCGTTGACGTTGTTGATCAGCGCGAAGACGTTCTTGTTGGGCTAACTCAGAACCCCATAAAAGCAACGTTCCCGCCTCATCCCACCACCGCAACCAATAGCCTGTTCGGTTTTCACGGGTGCCTTGCCAAATTCCTAAAAATAACTCCATTTCAGCGATCCAATATCGCCCATTTTCATCAGGTTTTTGTACCTTATATCTGCCGGAATCATCAAGTCGATACAGTTCTAAAACGGCATTTTGAGGTTCAAAAATCGCATAGTTAGGAACTTCCAACACCTGTTCATAAAAAAACCATTTTCCGGGTGGATAAGTGGGTTTAATCGAATATTCACCGCCTTCTGTTTCAGAGATAAATTCCATCACAATGACAGGAATATCCCCTTCCAAACGCGGCGTATAACTGCGTTCGACTTCTGAACGTTCAACTCGAATTTCCCGAATAAACGCCCAGTCTGGTGCTTTGACAACCATTTTGTCATTAACCGTTGCACAGATGCCATAATTAGTCGGAGTTAGGGAATTTTCGGGCAATTTTCCCGCAGTGCTTAACGCCTCTGTTAATGCCATTGCCAATAATGGCTGAGTAATATTGTCCACTGGATCATCGGGTAAAATATAGTCTTCGGGTAACTTTTCCCAAGTTACTTTTAGACTTGCAGTTGTGTTAGTAGGGTGCATCAATTTCATACATTTTAACTTAGGAAATCACCAAATTGTTTGATGCACTTACTTATTTTTTTGTTGAACGGGTGCATCAATTTCATACATTTTAACTTAGGTATTCCTGAAATTGTTGTTTGATGCACCCTACTTTTGACGGTTTTCTAGATACCATTGTTTAAAGGTTTGTTTGGGAACAGTGGGTAACGCCCGATGTCTCACCCAAGGATTTAACAGTTTACTGGAAAATAAAAAAGGAAAATATTTCATTACTTTCTGGATTACCACATTTTTTGCAAAGCGATAAACCAGAGGATTTCCTAATACTATACCTGCGGCTTTCATACTGTCTTGACGCGGTAAAGAAAGTAAGTGTTTTTCTGCCATGACTCGACGCCATTTATAAATTTGTTCGGGAAGATCAATTTTCACCGGACAAACATCCCCACAGGAACCACAAAGCGTCGAAGAATAGGGTAAATTGCTGTATTTTTTAGCATCAAAAGTTGGGTCAATAATCATCCCCAAAGGCCCTGAATAAACCGCCCCATAACTTAAACCGCCACTGCGACGATACACCGGACAAGTATTCAAACAAGCCCCACAGCGAATACATTTTAAAGATGACCAAAAATCCGCCATTCCTAACCGTTCACTGCGGCCATTATCGACAATAACTAAATGCAATTCTCCGCCATTTTTAGGCTTGGTAAAATGAGAGGTATATTGAGTAATGGGAGAACCAATGGCACTGCGAGACAGCAAGCGAATAAAGACTGCTAAATGTTCAACTTTTGGGATTAATTTTTCAATCCCCATACTGGCAATATGAAGCGGCGGAATATTCGCCCCCAAATCAGCATTTCCTTCATTGGTACAAACCACAAAACTACCTGTTTCTGCGATCGCAAAATTAACCCCAGTCATCCCTGCATCAGCAGTTAAAAAGCGAGGTCGGGCATTTTGTCGCATCATTTCATTAAGATAATGAGGGTTGTCATTATTAGGATCACTCGCAATTTTTTCGGCAAAAAGTTTCGCTATATCTTGACGGTTTTTATGAATAGCAGGCATGACAATATGACTAGGCGGTTCTTCATCGAGTTGTTGAATTCTTTCGCCCAAATCAGATTCTGTAACGGTAATTCCGTTCTGTTCTAAAAAGGGAACCATGCCACATTCTTCTTGCAGCATTGATTTACTTTTAACCAACGATTTAACGTTGTGGCTGTTGAGAATAGTGTAAACAATTTGATTATGTTCTACCGCATCTTTTGCCCAATGAACCTGTATTCCGTTTTGTTTAGCTTGGGCTTCAAACTGTTCTAAATAGTCCGCTAAATGAGTCAGGGTATGTTCTTTAATTTGTGAGGCAATTTCGCGCAATTGTTCCCATTCTGGAACCGCAGCAGCCCCTTGATCTCGTTTGAGTCGCGCATTCCAGAGAATTTGATCATATTGTTGGGCGTGTGCTTGATCTTTTAAAAATTGTTCGGCTGCGCCTGCTTGGTTAATGGGTTTAGTCATAATGGATATCCGTTGAGAATTTGGGCAATATGAATGGTTTTTAGGTTAATTTTATAATAGTCAATGATGCCTTTTTGGTGGAGTAAACAACTCATGTCGCCAGAGACAATATATTCAGCACCATTACGGAAATGATCGTTGACTTTATCATAGCCCATTTGAGCAGAAACCGCTTCTTCAAACACACAAAACGTTCCCCCAAAGCCACAACATTCATCAGGACGATCTAAAGTAACAAATTCGATGCCTTTGACTGTTTCTAACAAGCTTCGACTTTTAGAGAAAGAAGCAATCATTAATTCAGAAGGTCGAGAAATTCCCAGTTTGCGAATGGCGCTACAGCTATTATGTAAGCCGACTTTATGAGGGAATTCTGCCCAAGGAAAGCTATTAATTTGTAGAATATCATGCAAGAATTCGACCAATTCATAGGTATTTTGCCGAACATTCTGCACTTCGGAAGTTTGAGGAATGGCGTCTAAATGCGCCCGAACATGATACACACAACTCGCCGACGGACTGACAATATATTGATAGTCTTTAAAACAGTTGACAAAGACTTGTTCAGTTGCGGCTGCTTCTTGTTGAGTTCCGTTGGTTCCCATCGGTTGACCACAACAGGTTTGTTCGAGGGGATATTCAACTTCTACGTCGAATTTTTCTAATAATTCTAGTGTGGCAATTCCCACTTCAGGGAAGAACGCATCGACATAACAGGGAATAAAAAGACCGACTTTCATAGTGAGTTTTAAGGTGTTTATTTTACAGTAAAAAAACGGTTAAACTGCGAACTCCTTGGGCGCCGCGAATAATAACAGCTTCTACATCTCCCGTTGCCGAGGGACCAGCCATAAATACGCCGTAGGATGTTTGAGTTAATTCAATGCGTTGATAGGCTTGGTGCATATCTCTAACAAGCTGTTTGGAGTCGAGTAAAATGATTAAATGTTGAGAAAGAAAACCCAACGCATTCACGACTAAATCTTCGTGTGTTAACCAAATTGCCCCATTTTCTGCGACTCCAAATTGCCCTCGAATAATGGCAAGATCAACATCTGCTAATTCATGGGGGTTGGTATTGGGTTGAATGGGTTTATTTCCGGTTATTTCAGGAAGGGTAGAACAGATCATTTTGGCATCGGGATAAAGTTCTGTGATTTTGGCTTTTATTTCCTCAATATTTTCAACTTCAAATGCTTGTCCTCCCATGCGTGCCAGTTGGGTTTGAAATTCAGAAATTAAGGGTTCTGAGTTGTTGTTAAAAATCGTAATTTCAGGAAGTTTAACTTCTGAATTGGGTTGATTTTTACGAATTGAACTCAATATTAAATCACGACTGTTCATTATTTTGATTCTCTATTAATGTCAACACCTAAAGTCCTAGTATGATTTTCTTGATTAAATCAATTTTCCCTTGATAGGGTGCATACCGTAATTTTATATCAATCAAAAAGTTGTTTATCAGTATACTTTTGTAATGAGAAAAGGTATCAAAGCTGGCTTTTCCATGATAGCTTCCCATTCCACTCTCACCGACTCCCCCAAAGGGAAGATAAGTGCCTGAAAACTGCAAAACTGTGTCATTTAAACACACTCCACCGGATGATGTATTTTGCAGAACTTGTTGCTGTTTGGCTTGATCTTTTGAAAAGAAATAGAGGGCTAAGGGTTTAGGACGGGAATTAATTTGAGCGATCGCTTCTCCTAAATCATTATATTCTAAAACAGGTAAAATCGGCCCAAAAATTTCTTCTTGCATCACCGGATCATCCCAAGAGACTTGATCTAGAAGCGTCGGTGCAATATAGTGATCTTCGGGGTTTGTTTGTCCGCCAACAATTACTTTAGCGTTTTGTAAAAATCCCGCTAAACGTTCAAACTGTCTAGGGCTAATAATGCGGCAATAGTCGGGGCTTTTTTCAGGATTTTCACCGTAAAATTCTTGAATATTCTGTTTTATTTTCTCTAAAAGAGGAGTTTTGATTTGTCGATGAACCAACAAGTAATCTGGGGCAATACAAGTTTGTCCAGCGTTCAGAAACTTACCCCAAGCGATGCGTTTTGCGGTATAATCAAGCTGTACATCACTCTCAACAATACAAGGGCTTTTTCCGCCTAGTTCTAAAGTGACCGGAGTCAAATGTTTAGCCGCCGCTTCCATGACAATTTTACCGATTTTTGTGCCGCCAGTAAAGAAGATATGATCAAACTTTTGTGCCAGTAAAGCTTGACTGGTTTCGACTCCGCCTTCCACCGCAGCAACATAAGCTGGATCGAAGGTTTTTTGAATCATTTTAGCGACAACTTTTGAGGTATTTGCCGCAATTTCTGAGGGTTTAAGAATCGCACAATTTCCCGCAGCGATCGCCCCAACTAACGGCGAAATCATCAGTTGAAAAGGATAATTCCAAGGCCCAATAATCAAAACAACACCCAACGGTTCAGGGAAAATTTGGGCGGATGCGGGAAATTGATCAATAGAAGTAGGAACTTTTTTCGGTTTCGTCCAAGATTTGAGGTGTTTAATGGCATAATTAACCTCGGATACCGAAGCAATTTCAAAATAAGCCTCAAATTCGGGTCGGTTCAAATCAGCTTTGACCCCTGCAATAATATCGCCTTGATGGTCTATAATTGCTTGTTTAAGGCGTTGAAGTTGTTCCCGACGGAAATTGACATTCTTCGTTTGACCAGTAGCAAAGAATTGTCGTTGCTGTTGGATCAACGTTTCGACTTGAAGTGACTCTGGCATGATATCTTGATCCTAAACGTTCATCAATAAATATTACACATTTAGCGTCAGACTCTTTCCTAAAATGCCGTTTTTCGCCTACCCTATTGATATGGATGAGTTCGTAACTGAGGTACAACTGGATCAAAAATGAGCATGAAGGAAATTCTCTATCTGGAAATCCCTACACCCAATACCCAAAGCGTTTGTACCTGGTTGCAGGAGAAGTTTCAACCCGGAACCGGAGAAAAACACATCACCCCAGATGGTTTTCGTCTCAGGTTTCCTTTTACTAACGCTAAAAATACCGAACCGAACGAACTTTCAACCTTCGTTTGGTCACTTCAACGAACGACTTATCTCAAAGTTTTTCGAGTGGGAAATCCTCCGAAAAATGATGAACGACTATTGATTCAACGCCTAGAAACTGAACTTAGACAACAATTTCCTCATCAATATCCCGAACCTCCAGACATTAACCTCTCCCAACAATCAATTTTTGAAGCCTTAGCAGAGCGCTATCCCTTAACGGTGAAATATTTTCAAAAAATGCCCAATGGGGAATATGATCTTCAACGGGTTTATTGGTGGGAAAAACGCTGGCGGGAAGGGGTTAGAAGTCCTAAAACTCCCAAGGAAGTCATCTTTTCTTCAAACAAGAAGAACACAAATTCTACACCCAAATATGATTTGATTTATATTGGTGGAGCCTTGGGTGTGATTCATGCGGCCGTCATGGCACGGCTAGGCTATCGAGTCTTATTAATCGAACGTTTGCCCTTTGGACGCATGAACCGCGAGTGGAATATTTCTCGCAGTGAATTACAAAGTTTAATTGATTTAGGATTATTCTCAAAAGCCGAAATAGAAAGTTTAATTGCTAGAGAATATAAAGACGGTTTTCATAAGTTTTTTGATGCCTATAATCCTCCCATTGCAAAAGCGCCCATTCTGCACACGCCAACGGTTTTAAATGTGGCGTTGGATGCAGAAAAATTACTGCGTTCCTGTGGGGAAAAACTCCGACAAGCGGGCGGTGAAATTTGGGATCAAACTGAATTTAGTCGGGCTGAGATTGAACCTGAAAAAGTGGTGATAAAAACGGTTCATCTACCCACAAACTCTGAACGAATTGCAACTGGACGTTTACTTGTAGATGCGATGGGAACGGCTTCTCCGATTGCTTGGCAATTAAACGGGGGACGGGCATTTGATAGTGTTTGTCCGACGGTTGGGGCGGTGATTGATGGGGGTTTTGAAGCCGATGTTTGGGACTCGAAATATGGCGATGTTCTCAACAGTCACGGTGATATTTCTCGCGGACGTCAACTGATTTGGGAATTGTTTCCGGGTGGGGGAAATGAGTTAACCTTTTATCTATTTCACTATCATCAAGTTAACCCTAAAAATCCCGGTTCGTTGTTAGAAATGTATGAAGACTTTTTTACCATTTTACCGGAATATCGTCGATGTGAACTCGATAAATTAGTCTGGAAAAAGCCAACCTTTGGTTATATTCCTGGACATTTTAGTGCCAGAAGTCGCGATCGCCAAGTCGCTTATGATCGTTTAATTTCGATTGGAGATGCGGCTTCGCTTCAGTCTCCCTTAGTATTTACCGGATTTGGTTCTTTAGTGCGAAATTTATCTCGTTTAACCGATTTACTGAATACCGCTTTAAAACATGATCTTTTACAGGTTAAATACCTCAATCAAATTCGGGCTTATCAAAGCAATATTTCCGTAACGTGGCTTTTTTCTAAGGGAATGATGGTTCCCACAGATCGACATTTACCTCCCCAACGAATTAACTCCATTTTAAATACCTTCTTTGGACTATTAGCTTCTGAACCGACAGCCGTTGCAGACACTTTTATTAAAGATCGAGCCGACTGGTGGACGTTTACTCGGTTAGCCTTAAAAGCCGCTCGAACTAATCCCAGACTCTTACTGTGGATTCTTGACTTTATTACTGTAAATGAAGTCATGCGTTGGATGGTGAATTATTTTAATTTCACCGTTTTAGCTTTAATTAGTGGGGTGTTGAGTTGGGTTCCTCGCTTTTCTCGATGGGTTCAGCCTTGGTTAGAACCTCGCTATCCAGCGATGTGGATGTGGCTGTTAGCGATTAGTTATGCGTTAACAGATGGTTTAGGACAGCCGCAAATGTCTGGATACCGACATCTTCATCAGGTTAAATCACCTGTTTAAAAGACTAACTAAAACTTGATAAAATGCTGAATTTCCTGTTGCCGTTTTAAGTTTTAATTTAAGTTTAAATTTAAAATGATCAAGAAGTTCAGCACCGAGTTTTCAGGGGGTTCTATAGGAGTTTTTCGAGTTGGCGACTCATCACTTCATAAGATAATAAACCGACCAAGTTCTGAACTTTTTCTCCATTCTTGAAATAAAAAATATTCGGGAGAAAGTTAATTTTAAATCGTTCGGCTATCTGTTGATTTTTAATAATATCCATCTTGAAAACTTTCACTTGTTCCTGATAGTCGTCAGCGAGTTGATTGAGAAGTGGACTGATTTCCTGACTCAAACCACACCAAGAAACAATAAAAACAACAATGACTAAGGGATGTTCGCGAATCACTCGATCAAAGTCCTGATCTTGAATAAATACCGCTTTTTTCATCAAAAAAAGTTTATTTAACTGCGAAGTTCTCTATCAATCAGGATATTCACTTGATTATAAAAAAGATTTTCTGTGAATAACAGGTAAAGGATAGAAATTTATAAATACTGCGAAAAAGTGACGGGCATTGAGATAAACAGAGGACTTAAGTTAAGCTCATACTATCTATAAATTGAAGTAAAAAAATATTAACTTAATCCAAAATGAGATAGACAAACATTGCTTTTTTTGTATAGTATAGATTCATTATGGTAGACTAGGTTTGACAACTGAGTTATGACTGCTGAGAAATTACATGACCTTTCTAGCTGGGAAAGGCTAGAAGAAGGACGTAAAGCAAAGGCTGCTCGTGGTGGCTACGCAGGTTACGGTTCCCCTGCATTTGGATTGTGTTCTGTTAACGGTGAACTTGTTGAAAATCCCCATGAACAGCAAGTGATTGAGTTAATTCGTCGTCATCATAAATCGGGAAAGTCATTGCAACAAATCGCGGATTGGCTGAATACTCAAGGTTACAAAACTAAGCGAAGACAGCAATGGCGGCGAATCTCAGTTAAACGAGTTTTGGATCGGCTTTATAGCAAAACCTCCAATTCAGAAAATGTGAATCCGCCTGAATTGAAAACAGTATCTTCAACGACATCTTTTGAGTCTGAAGAGTGATTAGAATGACTCAACCTAAAAACAGTTCTGTGGCAAACAAAACTAGGGTTGAGTTCATCAGGCTGTTACATTCCTCTAGAATAAACCTAAATGTAAAAAATGTAAAGCCTCTATTTGGTTTTTAGACCAGTCTAGTGTAACATCCCTCTTATAGAATATTTTTTTTAAGGGTTAGAATCGTTCAAACCCTATAAGAGTTTTGATGCTGTTGCGTCTGGAGTTCAGCATCTTATCAGTCGTCGTCAGTTTGGAGGTGTTAGACTATGCAACTTGAAGATCCCCTCATCTGGGAACCAATGCTAGAAGATGCGATTGATCCTCATCCTTTGAGGGTTTCACCGGAAGTTCGATTGATTGATGCGATCGCTCAGATGAACCATTTTCGGGGGAGCAGTTGCTCAATGATCAATGATAATACATCGAGCAACATTCCACAAATTCCTCGATTTCAGTCGAGTTGTATCCTGATTATGACAGGGGAAAAACTCCTGGGAATTATAACAGAACGGGATATTGTGCGACTAACCGCTAAAGGAATAAACTTTGAAACGACCACAGTTGAGGAAGTGATGACTCAACCTGTAATGACTTTATCGAAAACTTTATTTAAAGATATTTTTGCCCCTTTATTTTTATTTCGACGTTATAAAATTCGCCATTTACCCGTAGTGGATGAACAAGAACGATTAATTGGGGTGATTTCTCCCGAACTAATTCGTCAAGTCTTACAACCCATTCATCTGTTGAAATTGCGGCGAGTTTCGGAAATAATGACTCCCCATGTTATTCAAGCTCCTCCTACCGCTTCGATTGAAAATCTTGCTCAATTAATGTCAGGTTTTCGAGTCAGTTGTGTTGTGATTACTCAACCTGAAACAGATGATCGTTATCTTCCTGTGGGAATTGTAACAGAACGAGATATTGTCCAATTTCAACTCCTTCAAATGAATTTTTCTCGGACTGTTGTTCAAGATGTGATGAGTCAACCTCTATTTTTATTGAGTCCTGAAGATTCTCTCTGGAAAGCTCATCAAGAAATGCAAAAACGTCATATTCGACGGTTGGTTGTGTCTTGGAATTGGGGAAAAGGATTAGGTTTGATCACGCAAACTCGCATTTTGAAAATATTTGATCCGATAGAAATGAATACGATTATGCAGAATTTGCAGCAAACTTTAGAAAATCTAGAAAATCAGTCAACCGGAGTCGATTTACTGAATGTTCCTGAATTTTCATCCTTTCCCACTGAAGAAAAAACAACACCCATTCAGTTAGCTGAACTGTTAAACTCTTTTCAAAACAAACAAAGTCAAGCTTCCGATCAGGGTTTAACAACACTTCTCTCTAAAATTCAAACGGGAATTGAAGATTTACTCGCAGAAGAGAATCTTTCCTCTGAGATGCAACAAATTCGTCTAAAAGCTATTTTGAATAATGTTAAACAGATGAATTACTTGATAGAAAATCCGGTTCATTGGACTTTTCCTGAAACTGTTTAGTTTTCCAGTTAACCAGGGATTTAAATCCCTGTCTGATCATCTAATATAGCAGTTTTCAGTTCTGTGAGGTACAACATCGATTGGATAGAAACCCGGTTTCTGCTAGAAACCGGGTTTCTGGTTCATACCTCATACGAACGCACACCGCCATATCACATCCGATGTTAATTTGATTGATAATTTTATAGTCAGTTAAAACTAACTTTATTTTTTAGACCTGAAATTAATTTCAGGGTGGAATAATCAGCTAACTTTAATCTACATCTGTGGGAAAATGGGGATTTCGAGAATGTTCAAAAAAGCGTTGAATTTGATGGGGAAGAACCCGAGAAATTGACAATTCAGGAATATTATTTTCCGCAAAAAACCCAACTTCGCTCGTTTCATAACTGGATTTTGCCTCACCGCCAACAATTTCACAGAGAAAAAACATCTTATAAACATGATAAGGCATGGGAGGCTGATGACCTTGTTTTGTTCGGTCATAAACTGCCAATAATTTCACCACCTTTGTTTCAAAACCAGACTCCTCAAAAACCTCTCGCGTCACCGCTTCAGTCGGTGTTTCATTCACATCCGCCCAACCGCCCGGTAACGTCCAACGATGATTATCCAAAACCTCACGAACCAGCAATATTTTAGAGTCTTGAAACACCACACCCCGCACATCAACTTTCGGCGTTGCATAACCGGATGCTTGAGAAAATAAATCGAAAATAACCTCTTTTTCTGTGTTAGTATGATGAGCAAAGATATCAGCCGCAATCTCTTGAATTTGGTGATAACGTTCTGCGTCATACTCGCTTTTAACAAAATGCAGTCCCGTTTGTGCGATCGCCTGTAATGCCTTCGCCCACTCGATCCATTGCGGTTCCATAAACATCTCTCCCGTTGATATTCTTCTCTAGGCTACAACGGTTCGACTCAAAATTCCGATTTTTACGATAAGGGGATCAAGCATCGTAATATGGTAATAATTGACAACTTATTAAGAAACTATGAAAGCCATCACTCTTTTAGGTTCAACGGGTTCTATCGGCACTCAAACCCTCGATATTGTCACCGATCATCCCGACAAATTTAGAATAGTGGGACTCGCCGCCCGTCGCAATGTTACCCTTCTGGCCCAACAAATTCGCGCCTTTCGCCCTGAAATTGCGGCGATCTGCGATGAAACTCAATTCCCCGAATTAAAAGCAGCGATCGCCGATCTCGATCCTCAACCCATTTTACTGGCTGGAGAGTCTGGAGTCGTCGAAGTCGCCCGCTATGGAGACTCAGAAGCCGTTGTCACCGGAATTGTCGGTTGTGCGGGTTTACTTCCCACTTTAGCCGCCATTAAAGCCGGAAAAGATATCGCCCTCGCCAATAAAGAAACGTTAATTGCAGGCGGCCCCGTTGTCAATCCTTTAATTCAAGAATACGGCGTGAAATTGCTTCCGGCGGACTCCGAACATTCGGCGATTTTCCAATGTTTACAAGGGGTTCCTCAAGGGGGTTTACGACGGATTATTTTAACCGCTTCTGGGGGTGCATTTCGCGATTGGCCAGTTGAGAAATTAGCCGAAGTAAAAGTTGCTGATGCGATCAAACATCCGAACTGGTCAATGGGTCGTAAAATCACCGTTGATTCTGCCACAATGATGAACAAAGGTTTAGAGGTAATTGAAGCTCATTTTCTGTTTGGATTGGATTACGATAATATTGATATTGTCATTCATCCCCAGAGTATTATTCACTCGTTAATTGAGTTACAAGATACTTCTGTTTTAGCCCAATTGGGTTGGCCGGATATGCGTTTACCCCTGCTTTATGCCATGTCTTGGCCCGAACGAATTTATACGAATTGGGAATCTTTAGATTTAGTAAAAGCCGGAAATTTAACCTTCAAAGCACCCGATAATCAGAAATATCCTTGTATGCCTTTAGCTTATGCGGCAGGACGTGCAGGCGGAACCATGCCAGCCGTCTTAAATGCGGCAAATGAACAGGCTGTGGCGTTGTTTTTAGATGAAAAAATTGAGTTTTTAGACATTCCCAAAATGATAGAATACGTTTGCGATCGCCATCAAACCGATAACGGCCAAAATCCTTCCTTAGATGATATTATTGCGGTTGATCAATGGGCCAGACAAGAAGTAATAGCTTCCCAAACCAAGTTAACTCAAACCGTTGCTGTTTAGAAATCATTAAAGTAGGGACGCTGCGGCTTGCGTCCTGAACTCTCTTAATACCCAATTTTTGATAAAATAGGTATGATTAATCAAACCATAAAAACTTTTGGAAGCCAAACAGGAGATAACAATGACACCACCAGATGAACCAACAATTAAATTAGACCAATTTCTTAAATTCGTCGGTTGCGCCCAAACGGGAGGACAAGCTAAACTGATTATTCAGTCCGGTTGGGTGGTAGTGAATGATGAAATAGAAACTCGTCGCGGACGTAAATTAGTGCATGGCGATCGCGTTACCTTTGAAGACAAAAGCTATGTTGTTGACTTTCGGGGTCAATCTTAATTATATTAGATCAATTATTCTCAACAATCAACTTGAAGATTTGTGTTAACCTGATGTTAAAAAAGATAACTTTTTGAGAAAAGTTAAAATCACAAATGCACTTGAATCTATCCTCAGAAATCTTCCGAATGAGAGAGTTTAATAAATGATGAATAGAATAGTGTAGTAAGTAATCTACTCTATTTGCAATTAATCTGTGAGCAGTTATATCCTTATTTTACTTGTGATCAGTCTGCTTTTACTTGCAGTGACTTGGGCTTCAGGTTGGATTTCCCGTTTACCCCTTTCCTACGCAATAATATATTTAGGTGCAGGAATTTTTTTAAGTCCCTACGGGTTGAAATTAATAAACCTCAGACCGGATGCAGAGTTTTTAGAACGTTTAACCGAACTTGTCGTGATCATTTCTCTGTTTAGCTGTGGACTGAAAATGAACCGTCGGTTAAACCTAACCTCTTGGAATATAACAGTCCGGTTAATTGGCGGTTTGATGCCTATTTCTATCTTTGGAATCGCAGTCATTACTCACTTTCTCCTCAAACTAAATTGGGGTGAAGCGATTCTATTCGGCGCGATTCTTGCTCCGACTGATCCGGTTTTAGCCTCAGAAGTTCAGCTTAACCATCCCCATGATCCCGATGAACTTCGTTTTGGTTTAACGTCCGAAGGTGGATTAAATGATGCGCTTGCTTTCCCCTTCGTTTATTTTGGCATACATTGGTTAAAAGATGAGAATTGGCAAAATTGGTTTAAACAGTGGGTTGCTATTGATTTAATTTGGGCAATTTTCGCCGGAATTGTCATGGGAATTGTAGTCACTAAAATTATTGTTTTGATAGATAGACAACTGCTCAAAATCAGACCCACTGATGTAATGATGGAGGATTTTATTGCAATTAGCATTATTTTGGCAACCTATTCTTTCACTGAACTGATTAATGGATATGGTTTTTTAGCAGTATTTGTCGCCGGAATGGTAACAAGGCGCAGTTATCAACAGGAAGAAAAGCCTTTTGCACAACTTGAATTTATCGAACAACTTGAGAAACTTTTTGAAGTCGGGACAATTTTGTTATTAGGTACACTACTCCGAATTGAACCCATTATTCGATATATTCCAGCCGCAATTTTGATCGCCGGATTACTCATTTTTGTTATTCGACCCCTGGGAACTTGGATCTGTACAATTGGCAGTGACTATCATAGCCTAACACGATTACTTTTGGGTTGGTTTGGCATTCGCGGTGTAGGTTCTATTTACTATTTAACTTATGCTTTTGGTGAAGGTTTAAGAGGTTCAGTGGGAGAGTTAATGGCTTGGAGTGTTTACATCACCATTATTTTTTCTGTAATTATTCATGGGATTAGTTCAACACCCTTAATGAATTGGTACGAAAAACAGATTAATCCACAAAATTAAGCGATCGCTAATACTAGGAGCTGTTACCATAGCCTAACCCATGATAAAATGTATTATTCGTTAACAATCAGTTAACTACAAAAACTAAAAATTGCGTTAAGTATTCATTTCTAAGTATTGTTTGAGATTGATCAGTAACAATTGACAAACCACAGGATAAAAAATCATGGCGAATACAATAGCAACACCCAACGTTCCCTACAATACCAATTTACAAGCTTTGATTGAATATCCAAAGCAAGGAATTTTAAGCAAAGTTATTCTCAAAGATAAAAACTGTCAATACACACTATTTTGTTTAGCCAAAGGGACTGACATTGAAGAACATACTTCCACTCGCAATGCAACAGTCATGGTGTTTGAAGGAATGGGAAAATTAACACTGAATGGAGAAGAAATCCCGTTAAATCCAGGCGTTTTTGTGTTCATGCCTGCTGACGCTCCCCATGCGTTACAAGCCGAAGAAAATTTAGCTTTTGTTCTGACGCTTTCTGAACAGCCTCAACCTAAAAAATCAGTCACCCCCCAAACAATTGAACTGATTAAATCTACCGCTCCTTTATTAAAAAAACAGGGTCAGGAGATTACAAAACGGATGTATGAAATCATGTTTACAAATCATCCCGAAATGCAGGAACAGTTCAATATGAATGATCAAGCTAATGGTTCTCAACCCGCTCGGTTAGCCACAGCAATTTACACCTATGCGACTCACATTGATAATTTAGAAGCCTTAAAATCAATGGTTGAAAAAGTCGCTCATCGCCATGTTGAAACTCATGTTCAACCCGAACAATATTCTATTGTTGGGGAGAGTTTGTTACAGGCGATGAAAGATGTTTTGGGTGAAGTCGTAACAGATGAAGTGATGGCGGCTTGGAAAGAAGCCTATCAACTTTTAGCCGAAGTTTTCATTAAACGAGAACATCAAATCTATGAACAAGAAGCCTAATACTAGACAGGATGAGGGGATATAAAAACACCTGAATAACTGCCTAAAAGAGAAAAAAAACTACAAAGACACGGAGAAAACCTAGAGGAAATCTTCGTGTCTTTGTGTCTTGCTGGTGAGTTTACCCATCAGGCACTCTACTGAAAAAATTGCCTAAATCAATTAGAAAGGCGAGTTGAAAAACCCGCCCAAGTTGTTTAAACAGAATGTCCGCTTAATAACGCTTTATAACTCGATTCTCCGGCTTTTTTTAGTTGTCGAGTAAGCTGCAAATTCAGTAAAATTGTCACCATTGATTGACTAATCATTGTAGTCAAAATCAAGGGCAAAGTTGCATATTGAACGGTGACAAACGAAAAAGGAGAAAATAGAAAAGGTAAGGGTTCTTGGTGCGGTTCAAATCCCAGGAAGATAAACGTCATAAAAGGTAAAATGAGTACAGCCCCAACCATTCCACCCGCCCATAATCCTCGTTTAGAAGTTTTCATCAACAGCATCAATTGAGCCAAACTTGCACACATCCAAATTAAGCTGGCATTTAACAGCAGTGCAAACAATATAATTAGGCGTTCATCGGGTTCACTGATTCCTAAAGTTGTGAGTCCAAATAAGAGAAGCATCATCAACAAATTAAGCCCAATCGCAACAACAGCCGGACTCCGTTCTCCTTGGATTAAATCAGACAGAAGATGTGATTTTCCGTTGACTCGTTCACGTCGATAACGCGCCCAATCTTGTAATGTTTGTCGCTGTGGAGATAAAGCTGCTATTAATCCTAAAAAGAGCAGGATGTTCCAGAGAAAAGCCGTGGTCAAATAATATTCATCTCTGAGTTCAAATCGTTGCACATTGAACCCTAAATTGACTAAGGTAAAACAACCCGTAATCCAATAACTTTGTTGTTTGCTAAAAACAGTCGTATCAGGATTGTGAAAACAGCGCTTGAGTCCTTGCCAAATCCAAAATGTCCACACTCCAAAATGGAATAGGGAGAATAACAAAATCAAGGTTCCTGATGTTCCTAACGGAATTTCAAACCATTTCAAGGCGAGAATACTCTCGTGATTAAAGGGATAACCGAGATAATAGGAGTTGGTGCGGTCAATTAAATAGCGCAGAATAAAAGACGGACAAAATAAGTTTACCCAGTCTGTACCATCCTCGTAAATTGGCTTGTTATTGGCAATCATTAACAAGGTGAAAACGGCACCACTCCCTAACCAAGCTTGAAAACCACTTTGTCCAAGCGTTATTAATCCAAAAAGTAGGGAAGCACTGTAGAAAAAAGCACAGGTGGCGATGACAATTGCATAGAAACTAAAAATTTCTATAATCGGAATTCCGGCTGAAGTTCCAGCCCAGATATGATAGGGAATGAGTAACACTGTTGCAAGATAAAGCAAACTGGGTACACCTAATATTTTCCCGACAAAAATACTGTTGTAAGTCTGCGGAGAAAGGCGAATAAAGTTGAGGGTGCCGCGTCGTTGTTCGGTGGTTAAATCATTGATCAGCATATAGGTGCCAATCACAATTAACGCAAATAAACCAAATACACCCAACACCATAAATACTTCTGTCCAATAGTCACGCCACCACAAGGAAAAATCAATAGCATTGGCTGGACAGTCTGCATTCATTAATTGACTGAGTTCAGACAGCTTGGCTTCGAGTGCTTGTGCGTTAACAGGTCGGTTTCCTGATGCTGGATAGAGTTGATTATTAATTTGGCTGTATTGCTTTTCATACTGTAAATAAGTATCCCTGACTTGACAATACTCACTACTCAACTTGATTAAATTCCGACTGGCTTCTCGACTCAAAAATGATAAATAAACGAACAATTGAGCCAGGAGAGAAAGACCGATTGAGAAGGCTAAATTACGTCGATTAAAGCGTCCTTTTATTTCCCGAAAGAGTTGGGGGTTCCATTCTCCAACTGCGTTCAACCCACGAATTGCCATGTTTATTTTCCTTATCGGTGTAGTTTTTTCAGGATAAAAGAGGTTTTTTCAAGAGAGAAAATATTCGGAAAAGTGGGAATGATTCTCTAACTTTAAGCGAGACGGTTATACACCCCATTTCATTTTCAATCTTAGACGTCGATGGGTCTCTCGTTTGTTCCTATGAGGCTTGCTTATGTTCAAGCTTGAGGAAAATCGATTCTAGGCTTTCTTGAGTTGGGGAAAATTCAGTCAGAGGGAGATTAGCAGCCATTAACTTTCGCAACAGTCGGGCGCTATCTTCTTGATTTCCCGAAAACTGAACTCGAACTTTTTGAGTTTGAGGAATGATTTCCCATCCATCAACTTTAGGATAAGTTTTTAACTGATGAAATAACGCATCAAGCCCACCCAAAACCCCAATTACAATATGTTGATGGCTCAAGCGTTGATACAGGTCTTGTAAAGATGAACTTTCAACTAAATAACCCAGTTCCATGATGCCAATTGATGTGCAGAAATCTTCCAAATCACTCAAGACATGAGAGGAAATGATAATCGTCATTTGGGCTTCATGGAGACTTTTAATAATATCCCGAAACTGCATTCTTGCAATCGGATCTAAACCGGAAACAGGTTCATCCAATAATAACACTAACGGTTCGTGAATGATCGTTCGTGCTAAACTCAGACGCTGTTTCATTCCTCTTGATAAAGTCGCAATCTGGCTTTTGTGTTTAGGGGTGAGTTGTACCAGTTCTAACACATCATATAAACGACGCGATCGCTTGGGTTCTCGTAAGTGATAAAGTCGGGCAAAATAATCTAAATAATCCCAAACCGTCAAGTCATCATAGAGGGGAAAATCATCGGGTAAATAGCCTAAATGTTGTTGAAGACTGGAATTGGTGCGATCGCGTTTTAAAGGTTCTCCGTGAATGTAAATCTCGCCTGTTGTCGGTTCTTCAGCCGTCGCCAACATTCGCAACAAAGTCGTTTTTCCGGCTCCATTCGGCCCAATTAATCCGTAAACTTCACCCACCCCAACTTGTAAATCCAAGTCATTCACCGCTACATGACGATCAAATTGTTTCGTCAGTCCGCGAGTTTCAATTGCTAGTTCTCTCATATCATCTTAAACCCTTGAGTGAACAGTCGGTCTGCATCCAGCCTAGCCTCTCTCTACAGGATTCGTCATCAAGTTTACGGAAATTACTTGAAATTAGATAAATCGATGTTGAGTACCGTTCGCTGTTGAGTGATACCTGCCATATTGTCATGTTTTTTTGAGTATCGTTTTCTCGGTTTCTTAACGGATGAGTTATCCGAGAAAAGCGAAGAAAAAGGCTGTGAACTATAAATATTGTTAAAGTTCCATCATCTCTTGAAAATGCCGTGATACAATTTTATTTACAACAGATCTTAAACTTGAATATGCGCGGTCAATCCCAAAGTAAATTTTTATATCTTCTAATTGCTGGAATTGTTTTTCCAGTTCTAGCGGTTAGTAGCTTTAATATTATTTCATCTCGTCAATATTTGATTGATTCTGTGTCTCGTTCAATGAGTAACGAGGGAGAAAACCGAGTCAAAGTGATCAGTTTATTTTTAGAAAATTTTAGATCGGATATTTTATATTTAAGTGAAACGCCACCCATTCAAGGGATTGTTCGAGCCAGAGAAGGAAATGGAATTGATCCTCAAGATCAATCAACTTATCAAGATTGGGTGAATCGATTAAACATTATTTTTACATCCTTTCTCAACAATAGACCTTATTACGATCAAATTCGTTATCTTGATGAAAATGGCAAGGAAATGGCGAGAGTTAATATAGTAAATGGGGAAATAAAAGTAGTTCCAAGCTCGGAGTTACAAAACAAAAGTTCTACTGAATATTTTCGGGAAACGATCAATTTAAAACGGGGAGAAATCTATGTTTCTCCCATTGATTTGAATCGAGAAAATAACCAAATTGAAGTTCCCTATAAAGCCGTCATTCGTTATGCAACTCCCATTTACAATTCGGCGGGTGAAAAAAAAGGTGTTTTAGTTGCTAACATTGTAATGGATCGCTTATTTGAATTAGCCGATAATCAAACCTTAAAATCTGAATACGATCAACAGTTCTTTGTCGTCAATCCCCAAGGATATTACTTAAGTCACCCAGTAGCCGAAAAAAAATGGGGGTTTGAACTCAATAATAATGAAATTTTAAGCAAAGATTATCCATCCACAATTGTTGAAAAAATTCTCTCCAATGACGATGGAGTGATTACCGATTATCCTGACTATATCCTCAGCTATAATACAGTTTTTCCTGATAATAAAAATCAAAAAAATCCCTTTACCTTGGTTTATAAAACCCCTAAAAATATTGTTTTAAAACCGATCAATAACTTTATTCAATTTGCGGTCATTGTGACAATCATTGTGGGCGGAATTTTCGTGGTAATTGGAATTATTTTATTCCGAAAATTAGTCAACTCTATTTTAGAAGTCGTGGGAGTAGTGAGTACATTTTACAATCAAGTGGTTGCAACCATTAATGAACAGGAACGAATTGCAAATCAACAATTATCTTCGGTTCAAGAAACAACAGTTACGATGGATGAACTGAATATTTCCTCTCAACAATCCGCCCAACAAGCCTCAGTCGCAGTTTCCGGCGCCAAACAAGCTTTAAATCAAGTCGAACAGGGAACTCAAGCCGTTAAACAAGCATTAGAAGAAATGGAAATTTTAAAATCAAAAGTAGAAGCAATTGCTCAACAAATTCTCCGCCTGAATGAACAAACTCATCAAATTGGTAGCGTTTCTGACGTCGTGAGTGATTTATCCAATCAAACCAATATGTTAGCTTTAAATGCTTCCGTAGAAGCCGTTAGAGCTGGAGAATATGGCAAAGGATTTGCAGTCGTCGCCTCAGAAATTCGTAAACTTTCCGATGCGAGTCAAAAATCAAGCCAAAAAATTAATACTTTAGTTAATGATATTCAACACATGATTCAATCTACCGTATTAGTCACCAAAGAAGGAACTAAAAATGTAGAATCCGGGGTGCAAATTTCCCATCAAACCGCTCAAGTCTTTTTTGATGTCTCTAAATCAATGGAACAAATTGTAGACAGTAGCCAACAAATTGCGTTCATGTCTCAACAACAAGCGTTAGCGACTCAGCAAGTCAATCAAGCCATGAATAATCTCACCAAAGGAGCCAATCAAACCGCCCAAGGAATTAATCAAATTAAAGTGGGTAGCGAAAAACTCAATGATGCTGCTTACAATTTGAAAGATATTTTATAGGATATAATGAATGAATAGCAACAGTATGGGCAGTTTTAAGAGGAGAGTCTAAACCCCTTGATTGAACTCCCAAAACCCTCATTCTCACATTAATATTCTCACAGGCTCCGAAGTATAGTCATAAAAGCATGATTTTTAATAATGAAACAAATCAAACAACTTATACCTGTTCATCGGACGGCATTTCAATATTTGAATACTCCCATCTGGCTCTATGATACACAGAATGGGCAAGTGCAGTGGGCAAATGATGCAGCTCTACAACTTTTCAATGCTGATAATATCAAAACTTTAAATTACATTTTTAACATTTTTTTAAGGTCTAAAATAACTTATCTATTACAGGCTTTAGAGCCATTGAAACCGGGGCAAAAAATTCAAGAAAACTGGAGAATTGATTTCCCGGAAAAAACGATTAATCTTCGTTGTTACTGTTCAGTAATTCTAACAGAGAACGGACAGTTAGCTATACTTGTAGAAGCTCATATCGAACACAATCAGCCAATTGAGCCGGAGAGTTTGCGATTAGTTGAAGCTTGGCGGCATACAAACTTTATGCTCTCTCTATACACCCTAGATGGAGAATTATTACTGCAAAATCCAGCCGCTCAAAACTGTTATGGAAATCTCAGCCCCAATGGTAAAAATAATCACCGTAGCTTTTTCAATTCTTTTCTGGCTCCGGCAGTTGAACAGGAAGCCTTAGACTGTATTAATAAAGGAAAAATATTCAGCGTAGAAACTCAAGTTAAAACGGACAAAGGTTTATGCTGGCACAAAATTGAAGCCCGAAAAACTTACGATCCCGTCACGGGTAATTATTTAATTTTAGTCAGCGAAAAAGATATTAATGATCGTAAAAAATCAGAGGAAAAACTCCGCGAGAGTCAACATTTTTTACAAAAGCTCACCAATACAGTCCCGCAAATTCTCTATATTTTTGACCTTTCAGACAATAAAAGCCTCTATCTTAACCAACGGAGCATCGAAATATTAGGCTACTCTCCTGAAGAAATTTGTACTTGGGAACCTGAACGGTTAATCAATCATTTCCATCCTGAAGATCGACATTTATGCTATAGCTTGCCTCATCGCTTTCAGCATCTTAAAGATGATGAAATCCTCTCAAGCGAATATCGATTTCGCCACAAAAATGGAGAATGGCGGTGGTTGAACAGTCGAGAAATTGTCTTTCAAAGAGATGCAAAAGGAAAGCCCCTTCAGATTCTTGGTTCTGTTACCGATATTAGCTCACAGCAAGCTGCACTTCGTGAACGCAAACAAGCAGAAATTGCCCTACAATCCCTCAGCAATCGTTTACAACATTTACTCACCTCTAGTCCGGGTATTATTTATAGTTGTCAACCTCAAGGAAACTATGGAGTTAGCTACATCAGTGAAAATGTGAAAACCGTTTTGGGATTTGATGCCGAAACCTTTCTCAATAACCCTCATTATTTCTGGTATTCTCGCATTCATCCCGACGATTTAGCCACAATTACTAATGCTATCCAGAGACTTTTTCAACAAGGAGAAATAACTCTTGAGTACCGTTTTCTCCACAGCGATCAAACCTATCACTGGATTTACGATCAAGCCAAACTTTTAAAAAATGCACTGGGTCAGCCAACAGAAATTGTTGGTTATATTATCGATATTAGCGATCGCAAACGCTCAGAATTAGCCTTAAAACATCAAAAAGAAGTCCTACAAGCCATCTTTGATCATATTCCGATCATGTTAGCTTGTTTTAATTCCGACGGGAAAACTCAACTGATTAATCGTGAATTGGAGCAAGTTTTGGGTTGGTCTTTGGCTCAGTGGCAACAACAGAATCTATTATTACAATGCTATCCTAACCCCCATGATTATCAACAAGTTATAGCTCATATGCAAGCGGCAGACAGACAATGGAAAGATTTCCAAACTCGAACTGAAACAGGAGAAATTGTAGAAACATCTTGGACAAATATTCGTTTATCCGATGGGAGTAGAATTGGTATTGGACAAGATATCACCGCTCGAAAACAAAATGAAAAACGTTTGCGAGAACAGGCTCAACGCGAACAACTGATTACCCTCGTTACTCAACGCATTCGTCAATCCCTTAATTTAGATGATATTCTAGAAACAACCGTTGCTGAAATTCGACAACTTTTGCAAACAGAGCGAGTTTTAATTTATCGTTTTGAACCCGATAAAAGTGGAATTGTGATTGCAGAATCTGTTGATGAATCCTGGGTATCTCTGCGGGGAAAAATTCTCTTTGATGAAGGTTTAGCTGACAACACTTGCATCAATGCCTATACTCATGGTCGTATTCAAAACACTCCAGATATCTATAATAGCGGATTACCAGACTGTTATATTCAACTCCTGGCTCAGTTTCAAGTTAGAGCAAATCTGGTTATTCCGATTCTGCACGGCGAGGAATTATGGGGACTATTAGTAGCTCAACATTGTTCACAACCCAGGCTTTGGCAAACCACAGAAATTGAACTCCTCCATCAACTCGCCGATCAAGTTGCGATCGCCATTTCCCAAAGTGAACTCTATCAATATGCCCAATATCAAGCCCAACGAGAACAGGCACTCAACGAAGTCATTCAAGCCATTCGCAACTCTTTAGAATTGAACACAATTTTTTCAACCGCTTCTCACGAAATTGCTCGATTACTCTATGTCGATTGGGTTCATATTGTCCAGTATTTCCCCGAGGAAAAAATTTGGTTAAATGTGGGTGAATATTGTCGATATCCGAACTTTATAAAAGCATTGGGAACAGAAATTACTGATGATGAAAATCAATTTTTCGCTCAACTTAAACAACTTAAAATCGTACAAATTGCCGATATTAGTCAGGCAGAAGATAAAATTAATTGTGCTTATGCTCGTACCTATCCCGGTTCTTGGCTTCTCATTCCGATTCATTCAAAATCTTCCTTTTGGGGAAGTTTAAATCTGATTAGAAATCCTCAACATACCCAATGGCAATCCTCAGAAATTGAACTCGCTCGAACCGTCGCCAATCAACTCGCGATCGCCATCCAACAATCTCAACTTTATCAGCAATTGCAGCACGCTAACGAAGAACTTCAACATCTCGCCACCCACGATCAACTGACTCAGCTTGCTAACCGTCGTTATTTTGATGAATATTTAACTCAAGAATGGCAGCGTCTCACCCGAGAACAAGGTCTTTTATCATTAATTCTCTGTGATGTTGATTATTTTAAACGATACAATGATACCTACGGTCATTTAGCAGGTGATGAATGTCTGACGAAAGTTGCTCAAGTCATTCGGCATGGAGTTAAACGTCCGGCGGATTTAGCCGCTCGATATGGGGGTGAAGAATTTGTGATCATTTTACCCAATACTGATAGTCAGGGAGCGATTCAAGTTGTACAAACTATTCAAGCCGATATTTTCCAGCTTCATATTCCCCATGAAAGTTCATCCGCGAGTTCACAAATTACCCTCAGTTTTGGGATTGCAAGTCTTTATCCGACAACTGTTAGTTATCCTGAAATATTAATCAAAAAAGCCGATCTTGCCCTCTATCAAGCTAAAGAAAACGGCCGGAATTGCTATTATCTTAGTGACAATGATTGATAAAAAATACTGTAGGGGCGGGTTTTTACAGTTTACAGTTTACAGTTATCTGTTACCAGCTTTTACAGTTTACAGTTATACAGTTCTCAATATTATCTGGTTACTGGTTACTGTTCACTGGTTACTGTTCACTGGTCACTGTTCACTGATAACTGTTCACTGTTCACTGTTTAAAACCTTCTCAAAATCTGGAACATTCACCCAAGTTCCCGTCTCACTGGACTCCTGAGTTAAATCCATTAATAACTGTGAATAAACCCCCTCCCGCAACGAAGGAACCATAGATTTTCCTTGTTCAATTCCATTTACCCATTGATCAACAACCCGCACAAACGGCGCAATTCTCCCATCGGGATAAACACGCGGAAACTGTAACTTTTCAGGAATAGAAATCTCTGCTAATGCCTCTCCGTTTTTGCTTCCCCACAACTGAAAACCATGTACATAATCCTGTTGATTATCACTTCCTAAAATCAACGTTCCTTCACTTCCATAAACTTCTACCCAATGTCCCCGTCCTTGATAGCTTACTGAACTCAAACTCACTTGACAAGGCGTTCCGTCTGCTAATTCTAAGATTAAATTACAAGTATCATCTGCATCCACAGGCTTTAATTTTCCGCCTTCTGTGGGGTCAGGACGAAAGGGAATAGAAGTGCTTAATAAACTACAAATCCGGTTCACTTTCCCAAACAACCAATCAATATAATCAAACGCATGAGAACCAATCGCCCCTAACGCCCCACCGCCTTTTTCTTTTTGGGCGTACCAATTCCAAGTTCGTTCAGGATTCGCTCGACTTGACACTAACCAATCAATTTTAATTAACCGTTTTTCTCCCACATAATTTTGACTCAAAAGTTCAGCAAAATGTTGCCAAGCGGGAATAAATCTAAACTCAAAATCTAACGTCGTTACACAATTATTTTGTGTCGCTAATTGATAGAGTTTTTTCGCTTCATTTACATTCAATGTTGTTGGTTTTTCTAACAGTAAATGTTTCTTCCCTTGTAAAACAATCTTCGCCATATCATAATGTAAAAAAGGCGGCGTTGAAATCGCTACACCCGTCACATCGGGTAAAGCAACAATCTCTTCAATGGTATTCGCCGCATGAGGAATATGATGACTCTCAGCCATCGCTTTAGCTTTCTCCAGATCCCGATGATAAACCGCTACAACTTCTGTACGGGGATGTTCTTGAAATCCGGGAATATGAACCTTTTTTCCGAAGCCTGTCCCGATGACTGCAATTCCAATTTTATTCGTCATTATTCAACCTAATTCGTCAGTTTTTCAGTTCAATTTGCCTTTTTTTCAATCCATTCAATCACCTGTTTTCCTAAATTAACATGATCCAATAAATCGATCTCCCGAATTCCCGTTGGACTGGTTACATTCACTTCCGTGAGATAACCGCCAATCACATCAATTCCCACAAAATATAACCCATCTTCTCGCAATTTTGGCGCCACTTGAACACAAATTTCTCGTTCGCGATCTGTAATTTCCGTCTGAGCAACTCGTCCACCCACCGCCATATTTCCGCGAAATTCTTTCCCCGTTGGAATGCGATTAATCGCCCCTATCGGTTCTCCATCTAACAAAATAATCCGTTTATCGCCTTCTTTCGCCGCAGGTAAATAAGTTTGCACCATCACTGGTTCTCGACCTTGTTTCGTGCTAATTTCAATTAAAGAGTTAAAATTGCGATCGCCTGCTTCTAAAAATAAAATTCCTTCTCCCGCTTTTCCGCCCAAAGGCTTCAAAACAGCCGCTTCTTTTTTCTCAACAAACTCTCGAATTACCTGTTTATTTTGACTGACAATCGTTTCAGGTATTGCTTCTGTAAATTGTAAAGCATACATCTTCTCATTCGCCGCCCGTAACCCTTGAGGTGAATTAATCACCAACGTTTTTGATGAGTCAACATAATCCAGGATGTAAGTTGCATACAAATAAGGCACCGTCACAGGTGGATCAGTCCGCATAAACACCGCATCCATCTCTTCTAAAGCGAGTAACTGCGGTTGATCCAGGGAAAACCAAAGTTCAGCCGATATCCAGCGATCGCCTTCTTGTTTCACAGGGACAAGATGAACCGGAGTCAAAGTCGCCCAAGCTTTCCCTTGGCTGACAGTCAGTTGGTGTATCTCTGTGATCCAGACTTCGTGACCCAAGGCTTGGGCGGCTTCCATAATCGCCACACTACTGTCATGGCTTGGGTTTAGCTTTTCGATGGGGTCAATGATGAATGCAAATTTCATCGGATATTAGGGGGTAGGGTGAAGGAGCAACGATCAAGCCGTATTCTTTATCCTACCGCGATCGCTGACCCTTCTGACAATTCCTACCCCAAAAATTAGGCTAATAGCGGATCAAGCTTTCCTGCGGCTTCTAACGCATAGAGATCGTCACAACCGCCAATATGTTGATCATTGATAAAAACTTGCGGGACGGAACGGCGACCATTGGCACGTTGGGCCATCTTGTCTCGGGCGTCTTCATCCCCATCAATCGAGTAGTCGGTGTAGTCTACACCTTTCTTCTGAAGGAGTGATTTCGCCCGAATACAGAAAGGACAGGTACTCCAAGTATAAATTTCGACTTGAGCGGCCATAATATTGTCAGTCTGTGAGTAACATCTCCTAATTTTAAAGGCAATAGCACTTAGATTCAACTCATCTCAGGTGTTGGTTGTCAGGTGTCAGGTAGGGGCGGGTTAAAATAGATTTATTCATCTTACAAACAACCTGAGTGAACCCGCCCCTACAAAACTCTTGCCAGCTTGCCTTCCTGTTCCCAGATCCGCTTTCCCTAATTACTGTTAGATAACCTGACGTTCATTGAGAGGTTGAATCGGTCTAGCATTTCCATTGTAGAAAGATCGAAAATACTCAATTTGTTTGCTAGAAACTTCAATCGGTGTTTCAAATACTATCCAGTTTACCCCTTCACTACAGGGCGGCGTGGTTAGTGAACCTGTGTAATTGTAGTAAACTTTGTTTTCAGGTGGTAACGCACTGGCGTTAATGGCGACTCCACGAACAGGATTTTCTATGATTTCTTTGGGTACATGAGGCCATAAACTAGCAATAAAACGATTTTCTGTTCCTTCCTCTATCAAAATTCCAATCACCGCAAATTTCCCATCCGAACTTTTATGAACCAGATGAACTTCCATCGGATAAGATTTTCCATCTAACTGATGTTCACTGGGAGAATGAAAGTGAAATTGCAGTAATTCATATTGTTTGTTATCAATTTTAATTGTACTTCCCGGTTCATACTCGATCTCAATAGTATGACCTTTGTTAATAACGTTTAGCGGCGTATAATCATAACTAAATTCAATTTTGGCTTTAGGTGTTGCTGATGTCTCAATATTAATCGGAGACTGTTGCTGTCCCGTTTCACAGACAACAAATTCCTCTTTTAACTCTCCCCAATTTTCCGGCCCCATTTCACCCCGATAACCCCATTCACCTGTGTGTAGCTGATTTTTTGAACAAGCAACCGGAATAATAAACATAGTAAAAATAAAGATGATGAAGAACATCATCCAAACCTTAATTTTTTTCATTGGACTTGAGGATTTTTAGTAGAGTTCGTATTTGAGCAAAGTACAAGCTATCGTCCCATTATAAACCGGAATACGTTGTGCTGTTCTCAGTCCGACTTGCTTGGCGAGCGCCTTATTTCCAGTTATAATAAATGCAGTCCAACCCTTGAAACGTTGCTTAAAAACATCTCCAAGCTGTTGATAGAGACTTCCCAACTTTTCAACATCACCTAACCGTTCCCCATAAGGAGGATTGCAAATGATTATACCGTGATCAGCCGGAGGTTCAAGGTGAAATAATGTTGCTTGAGTCAGACGAATTTGATCTTCAACTCCACACTGTTGAGCATTATAACGGGCTTGAGCTAACATTTCCCCATCGCGATCGCATCCTACAATAATACTCTCGAGTTGTGATAATTGACTCTTTTCAGCTTCTTGATACAACGAGTCCCACAACTGTCCATCAAAATCTTGCCATTTCATAAACCCAAACGTCTCTCGAAATAGCCCTGGTGCAACGTTTAACCCCTTCAAAGCCGCTTCTAGAGGTAATGTTCCAGAACCACACATCGGGTCTAAAAAAGGCATATTCGGCTGCCATTCCGCCATTTCTAGCAACGCTGCGGCTAGAGTTTCCTTCAGGGGTGCTTTCCCCACTGCTGGCCGATATCCCCGTCGATGTAAACTATTTCCTGAACTATCTAAACTGAGAATTCCCCGATCTTGATCAATGTGAAGATTAATCACAATATCGGGATCTTCTGTGTCAATACTCGAACGTTCACCCCACTGTTGACGTTGCTGATCAACAATAGCATTCTTGACCTGTAATGCACTAAAATGAGTATGATTAAGAACACGATTTCCGCCTGTGCAGTGAACGGCGAAAGTATCATTCGGTCGAATATATTTTTCCCAAGAAATCCGTTGAACGGCTTGATACAGTTTTTTGGCATCTGAACAAGAAAAGTTCTGAATCGGAACCAATACTCTAAAAATTATTCTTGACCACAAATTCACCCGATAAAGCAATGAGCGATCGCCTTCAAAGTATACCCCGGTAAAGTCAGGACGAACCGATTTTGCACCTAATTGTTCTAACTCTTGGGCGGCAATTTCTTCTAGACTTCGAGCTACTTTAGCAAAATACTGGGTCATTCAATATGGACTTAAAAAACTAAAGCGGTCAGATGCTCCGACCGCATCGAAAATCCTCACACCACACACACAGGAATGACATACAAATTCAGCAGAGACGTCATTTACTTTTTTTTCAGGAAGGACACCGACGACTGGCCGTGTTTCGTCTCGGTGTCCTCACTGGTTCGCTCCTCACACGCTTGTAACTGTATCCAACCCATTATCCTTTTGTCAATACTCTAATCAGGATTTTTTTGTTAAATCTCCCAAAAGCCTGACGAAATAGCGGTTTAACTCGTTGAAAAAGTTTTGGGAAAGATTGACTGGACATCAGAAATCCAGTGCTTCGGCGCTGCGGAATACCCCTCAAGCACTGCTTATTCACCCCCACGCCAGCAAGTCCCGAAAAATTTTCCTCTTGGTGTCTGGTGTGTCTATTAGTCAGAAAAACCACCAAGTCACCAACTCACCAAGGGTTTTCTTCTTTGTGTCTCTGTGTCGAGCGTGGTTGATTGTAGTTGGTGAGAAAAACCACCAAGTCACCAACTCACCAAGAATTTTCCTCTTGGTGTCTGGTGTGTCTATTAGTCAGAAAAACCACCAAGTCACCAACTCACCAAGGGTTTTCTTCTTTGTGTCTCTGTGTCGAGCGTGGTTGATTGTAGTTGGTGAGAAAAACCACCAAGTCACCAACTCACCAAGAATTTTCCTCTTGGTGTCTGGTGTGTCTATTAGTCAGAAAAACCACCAAGTCACCAAGTCACCAAGGGTTTTCTTCTTTGTGTCTCTGTGTCGAGCGTGGTTGATTGTAGTTTTTTATATTTTTTCAGTAATGAAGGCTGATGAACTTGGATTAAAACTTAAAATGGGGTGTAAGTAACTGAAAAATAAACCCCGGCTTCTTGTAACGTATTTTCGTCTTTATCATCAACCTCGTTTAAAGCAATACCATAATCTATTCGACCTGTAAATCGTTCTCCTAAACGTAATTGTAATCCGAATCCAATGCCGATAATCGTCTCATTTTCTTGATTATCTTCTTCCTCCACATTCCAGCCGCGACCTAGATCAACAAACGGAACAATTTGTAATAGATTCTCTTCCCCGAAACGCACAATCGGAAACAAAGCTTCGGCGGATAAAAAGACACCATTATCTGTTAACAAAACATCCTGACGATAGCCTCTAACACTCTGAAAACCGCCCAAGGGAAATTGTTCTAACGGGACTAAAGCTCTGGTTGATAATTGTACATCTGAACGTACCACTAACAACGTATCTGGGGCTAATAATCGCACATATTGACCTTGACCTCGCCAAGAAAAAAATCGACTATCGGGGGGTTCTTTATTAATTGTCGCATCAAACGCACCTACTCCTAAACTAAATTGCGATCGCACTGCAAAAACTGATCGTGATGTTCTTTGAGTATATTCTTGAAATAAACGAATCGCTGAAATTTTGGTACTTCCATCTTCTTCCGCACCCACAGAAAGGGGTTCTTCTTCTCCTAAAATCGTCGTTTGGCTATTTTCTCGGGATAACGTTAAACCTACTGCAATATCTTGGGTGGGGGTTTGATAAATCGGTTGGCGTATGGTTAAACCAAAACGATCCGAATCTCCGGTAATATCTAGGCGATCAAATGGCTCCTCAATTACTTCTGAATTGGTGCCATAATAATCAAAACGAATTGTACCATTATAAGCGTTAAACGGAAATGTATAGTTAATATCATAGCGATCGCTTCCATCGGTATTGGTGTAAGCCGTATTAATGCGATCGCCAAAGCCTAATAAATTCGCTTCTGTCACACTTAAACCCCGACGAAAACTTCCTACACTGGGAATCCGACCATTATCAGCAATGAGTTGTAAACTAAAGGTATCTGCTGGATCGACTGTTACCGTCAAAACACTCAATTCAGGACGAGAACCCGCAGCTAATTCTGCTGAAATATTTTCAATTAATGGATCAAGTTGTAATAGTTGTAAAGCGGTCAATAAACGGTTAACATTTAAAGGGGTTTTGGTGGCGACTGCGATCCGACTGCTCACATAACTCGGTCTTAAACGTCCGGTTCCGGTAACAATAATTTCTTCTAAACCGCCTTCGATCACTTGAATTTCTAACACCCCATCAGACAGACTTTGATCGGCTGGAATGATCGCCCCAGAATTAACAAAACCCGACTCAACATAGAATTGAGTTACAGTCGTTTCGACTTGTAAAAGTTCAGCAAACGTAATCGGACGACCGACAAATTCGGCGGTGATCTCCGCTAATTCAGCATCGCTATAGGCGGTATTTCCAGTAAACTCGAACCGTTCTATCGTGATCGTATCAGGAAGACCTGGAGGTTCTAAAACAGGCGGAATAACAGTAGGTGGTTCTACGTTTAACGGAGGTTCTGGGGAAGGTTGAGGAATAGGAATCGGTGTAGGAAACGGTTCGGGGGGGTTAATCGGCTGAGGAAGTTGAGCTAAAGTTAACAATGGACTTCCTATCAGGATTAACAGCGATAATCTTAATCCCTGAGCTAATAGGCCAAACTGCATGAACTAAAATCATTTATTATTTCAGATCAAGAATAAGTCAGTTTGACAACCGATGCCAATAGTTTTGTTTAAATAATTTTCACTTTAACTTTAGTCAAGCATCCTTGTTTGACCCCAGATTGTTCGGGATATTTTTCCAGTTCAACTCTCTTGAATCTGTTCTCTCGGTATCGGCTTCGGAGGTCTGGGTATGAGTCGAGTTTGAGTGGTTTGTAATTGCTTAATGGCGATAATCAAACGCTTCAGGTGAGGCTTGATCACTTCTTGATGTTCTTGGGAGAGTTGGTTGAGTTGACTTTGCAGTTGTCCGAGATCAACATCCGGTTTATAGGGAGGAATGGGTTGTCCTTTTTGTAGTGTCAAGATCGCCTGTTGAATTTCACTCACTTGTCCGTTAACGCCCTGCAAATTTTGTTGCGTGTTGGCGATTTCTTGATGCAGTTGTTGTCGCATTTCTTCTAAGGCAGTGGAAATGTTATCCTGCATTGAAGACAGGTTTTGATTCATTATTGCTACCTGCTGTGAACGATAACTGGTTTCCAGGGAGTCTTGCAGGGGGAGTTCATCTTGTTTGTGTTGCAACGAAGCGATCTCGCTGCTGAGTTGCTGTCGAATTAGCCAAATTGCTCTGACTGAATTTCGTTCAAGCTGGTTGATTGACTGTTGAATTTCAGCCATCTCTTGTTGAGACAGTTGAACTTGCTGTTCAAGTCGGTAGCGATTGGCAACATTGAGCGACAGTGCTACAGTTAAGGGAGCCACACCGTAGAAAGCTTGACCCGACAGAGCAACCACCAAAGAACCAACCGCAGAACTGAGGAGAGAAATATATTCTGCAACTTCTAACCAGTGTCGTTGTTTCAGTTTCTTCACAACTGCACCTGAAGATAGAGAATTAGATAAGGGCATAGCCTGATTTGAAATTCGATCTGATCGGGGTTGCTCGGTGTGGGAGAGTTCAGGAAACATTGTCTTGATCTCAATAAGGGGACGACTGAAGGCGCTCGGGTAGATTTTGAGAAAGAGTTGTGTCTATCCCTAGTTTAATGGGTCTGGGATATCTCTGTCTAAATCTATACGGAACGTTAAAGCCTGGGGTTCGATAAGCTGATCCGGGTCAGCCATTCAGGGTAAACTGAAACAGCCAGTCAAACTAGAGGTTTAGATCAGTTGAGAAACGCTAAAATCTATAGGGTAGACTCAGACATCCATTCGATTTAATTGTTGTTTAGTAAAATTCCAGCTTGAAAATGAAACCTGAAAATTCGAGTTTTTTTGATAAAATCCGACCCCTTTTGAGTATGACTCTGTTTGTCATTTTAGTGATTGGAGTCGGTTTTTTAAGCATCAATTTTATTTTGGCTTTGATTGCTAAATTCAGTTAAAATCAACGTTAATGTAAAAATTTTCGGACTTGGTATTCGTAGCTGTTGACAATAGGCATTCTTAAGTCTCCCATGCGACGATCTAACGCATCGATTTCATCTTGAGGAATAGATTTCCACTGCTGGCGAGTTTCCCAACGAATTACCAAGACGATTTCTTCTTTTTGCGGATCAATCCACGTTTCTTTTCCAAGAAAACCCGGATATTGTTTGAGTCCTTGTGTCCAAACTTCTTCATCTCGCTCTAGAAAGGCTTCCCATTTTTCTTGAGGAACCTTAAACTGTAACCATTCAATTACCATTTCCATAAAAATTTGAGTTTGATCAAACCCAGGGGAATTCAAAGAATCTCCCCCATCTTGCATTCTAACGATTCTGCAAAAATTGTCCCGCTAACCGCATCGCATCAGCTACATCCACGTCACCATCTTGATCCGCATCTAAAAAGCTACTGAGTACCGAATTAGAGCTTTGTTGAGGATTTTGAGTTGGATTACCTGTTTTCAACAGATTTAACACCAAAGGAACTAAAGCAGGTAATAAACTTTGAATGGTACCAGCATCTATCCCCGTTCGGCTAGAAATCGTTTGAGCCACTTGAGCCTGTTGTTCCGGGGAAAACAGCGAACTCACCGCTTGGGAATTTTGACCCGTACCGCTATATTGATTAACAAAAGCTTGTACAGACTCATTTCCCTGGTTGGTTCGCTTCTGTTGCAATGCAGAACGGACATAACCCCCCAAAACCGATAACGCAGTTTGAGTGGTATCTGAGGAAATGCCCTGATTATTGGTGAGCTGCTGTACGGTACTCAAAATATTATCAAGCTGAGTATTACTCGCTTCTTGGTTTGGGTCGTTCAAAGCACCCACGATTTGATCGAAAAGTCCCATAAGACTAAAAAGGAATGGATGAAATTATCCCTAGTTTACCTTATTATTTTGGGCAATCCAATCTAGATGGGGTGAATCCTCCGGGCTTGTAGGTGTGCGGTTAGCATCCCGTTGAGTGTTGGATGTGTCGGGTGTCGCTGCTTAAGGAAACCGCCTCTAGGTGATCAAGGAAGCCTCAACATTGCTCTTGTAGATCTACAATTCTGAGTACAAGTCTATTGATCTCAGGTTGATCTGTCTCAACTGACTTAAAATTGATCTAAATCTTCCCAGCTCATTGCAACCTCACGGATGTCTTTAAGCTCCAAAACCCCCAACTCTTCTCTTAGTAGCCCGACTCCAGTAGGGCTAAAACTGTCGTTATTCCATCGTCTGGGGATTCGTCAGAAAATTGGCTTGGGCTATGCTCTAGTGATTGGAATTGCCATGTTAGGTGCGATCACAAGCTTTATTGTAGAAGGATACTACAAAGGAAAACTCAAAGAGCAGTTTCCCATCGATCAAGAGAAATCACAGGTTTTAACAGGGATTAATCATAATGTTTTTGAGTTGAAATCAAGCCAGGAAGAATTAGCCGGTTTAATTAATCAATCTTCATCGCTTGCCGATTCTATTTCAGAAATCCGTTCGGGAATTTTTGAAATAAACCGTCAACTTCAACAGCTTAAGTTTGTCCCAGATATTGATAATACAGAAGTTCAAAATGACTATTTAAAAATTCAAGAATTGTCTCAAAAATATACAGAAAATCTCAATCGCTACGCTCCAAAATTAGAGCAAATTTTGCAAACGCTAGAGTCCGGAAAAAAGGATCAGAAAACTCAACAAACCCTGAAAAATGCTTTAATTCAGTTTAGTCGCAGTCCAGAAGCTCAAAATTTATACAATTTATCTCAAGAATCCATCGCACTCTCCGTTAAGCTCGAAAATCGAGTCAGTCAAGGACTGAAAGCCAGTGAAAAAGCCGAAATATTAGGCAATCAAATTATCTTTTTTAGTCTACTGATTTCCTCTTTTGTCGGATTAGTGTTAGCGGTTTATATTAGTTGGGTGATCGCTTATCCGATAGAATTGATGATCAAAGTGGCGAATCAAGTGGGTGAAGAATCCGACTTTGCCATACAAATTCCCGTCACAACCGAAGATGAAATCGGAGAACTCACAGATGCTTTAAATCATCTCATTCAGAGAGTCGCTGAGTACACTGAAGAGTTAGAGAAAGCTAAATTATTAGCCGAAGCTGCCAACCGTTCAAAAAGTGTATTTCTCGCCAATATGAGTCACGAACTGCGAACTCCTTTGAATGCGATTATTGGTTATAGTGAAATGCTGCATGATGAAGCCGATGATTTGGGTTATACCGATTTTATCCCTGACTTGCAAAAAATCCAAACGGCTGGAAAACATCTGCGAGATATGATTAGCGATATTCTGGATATTTCTAAAATTGAAGCGGGTCATGTCACTCTTTATTTAGAAGATTTTGCCGTTGAAGAACAGTTACTTCAAGATGTTATGACAACGGCTAAACCTCTGGCTGAAAAGAATCGCAATGTGATTAAAGTCGAAGCTAAAAATGAAATTGGTCGAATGTACGCGGATTTGCCAAAAGTCAGACAAATCCTTTTAAACTTATTAAGTAATGCTTGTAAATTTACTCAAGATGGTACGATCACAATCTATGTTAAACGAGTCAAAACAAAGCCCTCTACGACTCGAAAAACCTCCCAATCCGGAAGTCGTTTCGGCGGAAATAAAATGCAGCAATATCTAATTTTTAAGGTAAAAGATACTGGAATTGGGATGAGTGAGGAACAACAAAAACTGATTTTCAAAGCCTTTACTCAAGCTGATGCTTCCACTACTAAACGATTTGGTGGAACTGGACTCGGACTCGCCATTAGTCAACGGCTATGTGAAATTCTCGGGGGAGGAATTACGGTTGAAAGTGAAGTCGGAAAGGGTTCAACCTTTACCGTTTGGCTTCCGGTTCATGTGAAAATGTAAACTCATACATTTTACCCTCCATAGACGACTGCGGCGATCCGTACCTGAAAGGGGAGGAATATTGTACTCAATCTCTATTCGAGGTAAGCTACAGTTTAAGAGTTGTCACGGGGATCAACATCTGGGCGATTTCTCTCGGAGATCTTCACGCTCAAATCAAAGTCAGACATTTTCAAATTGAATTGAGGATCTGATCGCTGAAGTTTACCTTTGAAAATCATCTATCCTGTCAATCAATTTTATCGTTATAGGCGAACATTCTTAACAATTTACTCTATAAATTCAAGACAAGGAGAAGAAAATCAATGCAACCCTCTGATCCGAGTAAATTCACCGAAAAATCTTGGGAAGCTTTAGCCCGAACTCCAGAAATCGTTAAACAAGCTCAACAACAACAGCTTGAAAGCGAACATTTAATGAAAGCCTTACTCGAACAAGAAGGACTCGCCAGCAGCTTATTCAGTAAAGCAGGTGTCGCTGTTCCTCAACTGCGAGAAAAAGTTGATGCTTTTATTGATCGTCAACCTAAAGTCAAAGGAAGCAGCACAAGCGTCTATTTAGGTCGTAGTCTAGATACTTTACTCGATAACGCCGAAGCCTATCGTCAAGAGTACGCTGACGAATACATCTCGATTGAACATTTGCTCTTAGCCTACACCAAAGATGATCACTTTGGCAAATCCCTCTATCAAGAATTTAAACTAGATGAAGCCAAACTTAAACAAACCATTACTCAAGTCCGAGGAACTCAAAAAGTGACCGACCAAAACCCGGAAGGGAAATATCAATCTCTCGAAAAATATGGGCGAGATCTCACCGAAGCCGCCCGTAAAGGAAAACTTGATCCGGTAATTGGACGGGATGATGAAATTCGTCGCACGATTCAAATTTTAAGTCGTCGAACTAAAAATAATCCTGTATTAATTGGAGAACCGGGAGTTGGAAAAACCGCTATCGCGGAAGGACTCGCCCAACGAATTCTCGCCGGAGATGTTCCCCAATCTCTCAAAGATCGCCAATTAATTGCTTTAGATATGGGAGCCTTAATTGCGGGGGCAAAATTCCGAGGAGAATTTGAAGAACGTCTGAAAGCAGTTCTCAAAGAAGTTACTGATTCTGAGGGTAAAATAATCCTGTTTATTGATGAAATTCATACCGTTGTTGGGGCGGGTGCAACCCAAGGCGCGATGGATGCGGGAAACTTACTCAAACCGATGTTAGCCCGAGGTGAATTGCGGTGTATTGGGGCGACTACTTTAGATGAATATCGCAAATATATCGAAAAAGATGCAGCCTTAGAACGACGGTTTCAACAAGTTTATGTCGATCAGCCGAATGTTGTTGATACCATCTCCATTTTACGCGGTTTAAAAGAACGCTATGAAGTTCATCATGGGGTGAAAATTTCTGATAGCGCTTTAGTCGCTGCGGCTACTCTTTCGACTCGTTATATTAGCGATCGCTTCTTACCTGATAAAGCGATTGATTTAGTCGATGAAGCGGCGGCTAAACTCAAGATGGAAATCACTTCTAAGCCCGAAGAACTGGATGAAATAGACCGCAAAATTCTACAACTGGAAATGGAACGGTTATCGCTGCAAAAAGAAAGCGATCTTGCTTCTATTGAACGCTTAGACAAACTCGAAAAAGATCTCGCCAACCTGAAAGAAGATCAACACGCCCTCAATGCCCAATGGGAAGCTGAAAAAAATGTGATTAGCAATATTCAGTCGATTAAAGAAGAAATTGATCGGGTGAATATTGAAGTTCAACAAGCCGAACGCAATTATGATCTTAACCGAGCGGCTGAGTTGAAATACGGCACATTATCCGAGTTGCAAAAGCAGTTACAAGCCGCAGAAGCTCAACTCCAAGCGACTCAAACCAGTGGAAAAACGCTACTGCGAGAAGAAGTTACTGAAGCCGATATCGCTGAAATTATTTCTAAATGGACGGGAATTCCGATTAGTAAATTAGTCGAGTCGGAAAAAGAAAAACTCCTCAACCTCGACAATGAACTGCATCAGCGAGTGGTTGGACAGGAAGAGGCGGTGACAGCCGTTGCAGAGGCGATTCAGCGATCGCGGGCGGGGTTAGCCGATCCCAAACGTCCGGTTGCCAGTTTCATCTTCCTCGGGCCGACAGGGGTCGGGAAAACCGAACTCGCTAAGGCGTTAGCGGCTTATTTGTTTGATACCGAAGAAGCGATGGTTCGGATTGATATGTCCGAATACATGGAGAAACACGCCGTTTCCCGGTTAATTGGCGCGCCTCCAGGATATGTTGGGTATGATGAGGGCGGTCAACTCACCGAAGCCATCCGTCGTCGTCCCTACGCGGTGATTTTGTTTGATGAAATTGAGAAAGCCCATCCCGATGTGTTTAATGTGATGTTGCAAATTCTCGATGATGGTCGCGTTACTGATGCTCAAGGTCACACCGTTGATTTTAAAAATAGTGTGATTATTATGACCAGTAATATCGGTTCTCAGTATATTCTTGATATTGCCGGAGATGATTCTCGCTATGAAGAAATGCAAGGTCGGGTGATGGATACCATGCGAACAAGTTTCCGACCGGAATTTCTCAACCGGATTGATGAAATTATTATTTTTCATCCTCTACAACGTCAACAACTGCGCCAAATTGTTCTACTACAGGTTCAACATTTAGTCGAACGGTTAGCCGAACGGAAAATGTCGTTAAAATTGACTGAAGCGGCTGTTGACTTTTTGGCCGAAGTCGGGTTTGATCCGGTGTATGGTGCGCGTCCGTTGAAACGAGCCATTCAACGAGAGTTAGAAACTCAACTTGCTAAGGGAATTTTGCGCGGGGAATTCAATGATGGAGATACAATTTTTGTAGACATTGAAAATGAGCGGTTAACGTTCAAACGGCTACCCGTTGAGTTGTTAAAAGTGAAGTAGTTCACAATACCATGTCGTGTTAGTTAGGGCGGGTTTAGTTCACTCTCTGACGGGTATCATAGATCTTATAGAACCCGCCCCTACACAATTAGGATTGATTAATCGGACATGATATTACGGGTTTATCAAGCTTTACCGAGAACTAGAAGGTAAAGACAGAGGCGGTAAAGGGGCTTGAGGTTCAGAAGAAGAATGATGTCCGTTTTTCTGAGTTTCGGGATAATCTTCTGAAATCAAAAGTTCACGAATTAACCGCGCCGCCGTTTTTTGGGCTAACTCACCCGCGACTTGTTGACCGAGTTGACGAACTTCGGGTTTCGCTAATAATTCTGGAACTTTTTGAACCAAAATCATCGGATCAAATCCCTTAGTTTCTTGCAAAATCGCGACAATGCGCTGAATCTGTTCTAAATTGCTTTGATTTTGAGTGGAGGTGACGACAGGTTTTGTACCATTGGACGATGGGGGTTTAATACCCATCCATTCTGCCACTTTCAATTGGGCTTTTGTCAGGGCGTTGCGAGAGGCTAAATCGATATTTTTAACAATTTCATTGGCTAGCCGTTCTCGGATAAATGCTCCCCGTTCTGAGAATAAAAAGTCTAACGTCTGGTCGAGAACTTGGTTAATATCATAATCATCACTATCGCGAGCATTTTTGAGCAGATTTTCTAGACGGTTCCAACGCAGAGAACCATCTTTAAACAGCAAATCTTTTAGAGAAGTTCTTAGTTGGGGAGAAGGGTCGGTTAATAACCGTTTAGCCACGTAGGGATAGGCTTTACTCAGGACTTTAAAGTTCGGATCTACGTTTATTGCAATTCCTTCTAACGTTACTAAGGAGCGAATAATCAGCGCGTAGTAAGCCGGAACTCGGAAGGGATATTCATACATCAACGCCGAGAGTTTATCGGTAATACTTTTGAAGTTGAGTTCTGCAACACTCGCACCGAGCGCATCATTAAAAACAGAAGCCAGAGCGGGAATAATCGGCGTTAAATCCGTATCAGGAGTTAAAAATTCCAGTTTGACATAATCGTTTGCTAATCCCTCAAAATCTCGGTTGACCAAATGCACCACCGCTTCAAGTAAACCATAGCGTTGATAGGGCTTGACTTCACTCATCATCCCAAAATCTAGATAAACCAACTTGCCATCGGGACTGGCGAGTAAGTTACCGGGGTGAGGGTCAGCATGAAAAAATCCATGTTCGAGTAACTGACGCAGGGAACATTGTACTCCCACTTCAATCAGGTAACGAGCATCAATTCCTTTGGCTTGAATTTCATCTAAATTGGTTAATTTTGTTCCATTCACCCACTCCATTGTTAACACTCGTCGTCCGGTGTATTCCCAGTAAATTTTAGGAACATAAATATCCGGCAAATGACCATAGAGTTTTTGGAAGCGTTCGGCGTTGCGACCTTCGTGAGTATAGTCCATTTCCTCAAAAATTCGGTAGCCAAACTCATCCATGATGGCGACTAAATCGCTGCGAATGCGGGTAATCTTTTTTTGCGCCCAAATTGCCAGAGTTCGCAACAGGTGAATATCGAGTGCAATAGATTCTGATAAGCCGGGACGTTGAACTTTAACGGCAACGGTTTCGCCTGTTTTGAGTTTTCCTTTATAAACTTGTCCTAAAGAAGCTGCTGCTAGGGGATTGGCAGAAAGTTCGGCATAGATTTCGTGAGGCTTGCCGCCGAGTTCTTCTTCGATAAAACCATAGGCAATTTCATTAGAGAAAGGAGGAAGTTGGTCTTGGAGTTTGGTTAATTCTTCTAAAAAAATCGGTGAAACTAAATCAGGTCTTGTGGATAAGGCTTGTCCAACTTTGATAAATGCAGGGCCGAGTTGGGTGAGTGTTTGACGCAGTTGTGTCGCTCGTTTGATCTCATTTTTCTCAGCACGTCCTCTTTTTTTGTCGAGCCAGATCCCCAATGCCAATGCAGAAAATTTCCAGATGATCGTGAGCAGTCGTCCCCAAACTTGTAAAAAGCGAGAGCGGTAATGGGCTGCAATCGCAACTGGATCGTAACGTAGAGAATCGTCAGGGGCATCTGAGGATGGATATTGCGATTCGTCTAGGATGGGAATGTCCTCAACAGTCACAAGCTGGGATTCCACATCTACAGTATTGGGGGTGAGCGGATCAATGGGATAAGGCGCTGTAGCTCTCATAGGAGTTGGGGGTTGATTCACAACCCTGGGTAAAGTCGGCGATACCGTCTTGATATCCATAAAGTATAGGATTTAGTCTGAGCAGTATTGTTAACTATTGTAACAACATCGGCTCATGCACTTTCAATATCTTCAGGTTCGGACTTCATCAGTCGATTACAGATCTCGTGTAGATGTTGTTGGGTATTGGCTGGAAGTCGCGGTTGAGGCATATCTAAGTTCGGCCAACTGGGTAAATCAAAGCAGGGACAACAGCTTGCTGGCATTCCCCGAGTCCGGGACGGTACGGGCATCGCACAACGAGCGCATTCTTCTATTTCCCAAGCGTTTGTCAGCAGTTCACTAATGGGTACGTCTGTCCCTTCTAGGTAGCAATCCCCTGACTCTGGAGAGAGGATTTCTTGCCAGCAGTTTTCAAATTCTGGGCTGTAGTGATCGCCCTCAAACAGGGGTTGAGGTAACAAAGATTGTTCTCCATTGCGAAGAAGAACTTTTTTGCCCAATTGAAACCAGTATGCCAGATATTGTTTAACTTGACGGTACGAAGACATTGGTCGTTCTGATTAGAGTTAGCGTTCTGTTTTATTTTATCGAGAGTTGACGGCTCTGAGGAGCTTCTATTCTGGATTAAATCTAAAGTTTATCCCCATATATTGAACCCCAGACCGAAATCAATCTGCAAAAACAGCTTCGATCTGGTGATGAAATTTATACTGAATAGATGGCTTTTAGTGTAGTCAAAAACCAACGGCAAAGTGATCTAACTTCAGGCGAAAAAAATAATCAATCTCTAGAAAGAGTTGTGAACGTTTATCAAGCAGAGACCAAAATTCTCTAAGTTTTATTTGAAAATTCTGCTCAAATGGGTTTAATCCAGAAAAAAAGTCCATCAATGATCACTCACCAGTCGCGTAGGGGCAATTCATGAATTACCCCTACCCGTCACCAGCTTTGCCTCTTGCAAGATTGCCGATGAGTAAATTGTGAGTAAAAAGTAAAGTTCTAAACTAAACCTTAAAGGCTTAAAGCTTTACGGGGTCAGGAGAGAAAATGGTTGTACACTATGTAGTTGAGAACGATTAAGTCCCTAGATATTATGGAACTGCTCTATCAATACGCCTGGTTGATTCCAGTATTGCCCTTACTCGGGGCGATGTTTGTTGGGATAGGCTTAATTTCATTTAGTCGAGCCACCAACAGTCTCAGAAAAGCAAGTGCAGTATTTATCGTCTCCCTACTGGGAGGGTCGATGGTGCTGTCGTTTGCCATACTCTGGAGTCAAATCAACGGCCACGAACCCTATACCTACATGATTGAATGGGCAGCCGCAGGGGATTTTACCTTGCGTATGGGCTACACCATTGACCATCTGGCTTCAGTCATGTTGGCGATTGTTAGCACTGTAGCCTTTTTGGTGATGGTATACACCGATGGTTACATGGCTCACGATCCGGGATATGTGCGTTTTTATGCGTACTTGAGCCTATTTAGCTCCTCAATGTTAGGCTTGGTGATCTGTCCGAACTTGGTACAGGTTTACATCTTCTGGGAACTGGTGGGGATGTGTTCCTACCTGTTGATCGGATTTTGGTACGATCGCAAACCGGCCGCCGATGCTTGCCAAAAAGCCTTTGTAACCAACCGTGTGGGTGACTTTGGCTTGTTACTCGGAATGTTAGGTTTATTTTGGGCAACCAACACCTTTGATTTTGAGTTGATGGGTGAACGCTTAGAAACCCTCGTCGAAACAGGCGGTTTAAGCGTTGCCTTAGCCAGTCTATTTGCAATTTTGGTGTTTTTAGGCCCGGTTGCCAAATCTGCCCAATTCCCCCTTCACGTCTGGCTACCCGACGCGATGGAAGGCCCGACGCCGATTTCAGCTTTAATTCACGCGGCGACAATGGTTGCAGCCGGAGTATTCCTGATCGCCCGGATGTATCCGGTGTTTGAAGGTTTGCCCATCGTGATGAACGTCATCGCCTGGACGGGCTGTTTTACGGCGTTTCTGGGGGCTACGATCGCCCTAACCCAAAACGACATCAAAAAAGGTCTCGCTTATTCCACCATCTCCCAACTCGGTTATATGGTGATGGCAATGGGTGTCGGTGCTTACAGCGCTGGACTGTTTCACCTGATGACTCATGCTTATTTTAAAGCGATGTTGTTCCTGTGTTCGGGTTCTGTCATTCACGGTATGGAAGCCGTTGTCGGACATGACCCGGTTTTAGCCCAGGATATGCGCTTAATGGGCGGACTGCGGAAATATATGCCGATTACGTCCGCTTGTTTCTTGATCGGTACCCTGGCAATTTCTGGAATTCCTCCCTTTGCAGGATTTTGGTCAAAAGACGAAATCTTGGGTAATGCCTTTGAAGCCAATCCCGCCTTATGGGTTGTGGGTTGGTTAACGGCGGGGATGACGGCGTTTTATATGTTCCGGATGTACTTCAGCACCTTTGAAGGCGGTTTCCGGGGCAATGACGCCACGATTAAACAACAACTGTTAGCCGCAGCCAATGGCCCTAATTATGCGTTTGGCCCCGGTGCGATGAATCCTCAAGAGTTGGTCGCGGAAGTTGAGGAACACGGCCACGATGATCACGGTCACGATCATGGTCATGGTCACAGTCATTCTCCTCACGAGTCCCCCTGGGCGATGACAATTCCCTTGATGACGTTGGCGATACCGTCGATGTTGATTGGGTTGTTGGGAACGCCTTTTGCCAACTATTTTGAGGAGTTTATTCACGCCCCCAGTGAAACGGAAGCGCAAATTCTCGAAAAAGCGGCAGAGTTTGATTTAACTGAATTTCTGATTATGGCGGGAAATTCGGTGGGTATTGCTTTACTGGGAATTACACTCGCTTCTTTGATGTATCTCAGTCGTAAAATTGATCCTTCAGCGATCGCTGAGAAAATCAAGCCATTATATCTGTTTTCTCTCAATAAATGGTATCTTGACGACTTGAATGATTTCTTGTTTGTTCAAGGTCTACGTCGTCTCGCCCGTCAGGTGATGGAGGTTGATTTCCGTGTGGTTGATGGTGCCGTTAACCTCACGGGTTTAGTCACGCTATTATCCGGTGAAGGGTTGAAATATTTGGAGAATGGTCGCGCCCAATTTTACGCCTTAATTGTATTTGGGGCGGTATTGGGTTTTGTGGTGTTCTCCGGCGTCAGTTAGGTTTGTAAGCCAAAAGGGAATAGGGGATAATTTAGACTGTTCTAAACAATACCTATTTCCCTTTTCAACAAAAGCTTTCATGCTTATATCCTGTCCGGTTGATTAATTGCGTTATGGGGTCAGGGCGGGTTTATCTAAATTTTTCCTTCCAGACCGAAATCTCAGCAGAACCCGCCCCTACAAAATGATCATTAATTAATCGGATGTGATATTACAAGTTCACAATGTATCCTGAAATTCATCTATCTTCTCTCCCTTCTGTCTCTCTTTTAAGCAAAGATATACTTCCACATTGTTCGGCTATTTACTTCCTATTAGACTCAGAAAATCGAGTTTGGTATATTGGACAAGCAACGAACTTGTGTGCGAGATGGAAAGATCATCATCGGTTTGAACAACTCCAAAAACAGAACCGAAAAAGTAATATTAGAATAGCTTGGTTAGTTTGCGAAAACGATAAAGAGTTACTGGATAAAACGGAACGTTATTTCATAGATTTGTACCAACCTCTACTCAATAAAACACCAGTACCCGCTAAAAAAATTATCCCATCAGAAATCGCTTTACAGAAAACACTCATCAAACTGTCTAAACTCAATGTAATCATCTTAGGAATAGCTTCACCTCACAATTCTTCTAAGCCAACAGTTTATCTGAAGTATCCAGTTTTAGGTCGTCGAGGGTTGTCAGGAACAGTTAGCAGTATTTTCAAGTCGGATAATAGAGCAACTTGCTTAAGGTGGAAGAAATATGACACTCGCTACAAATTTAATTTTTGGGAAACACGTTGCAATGGTATTACCATAGATGTTGCACCTTTCGATGGATTAGTATTTGTATTAGAAAGAACTAAAATCCAGAAGTTATTGGAAGTTGAAATGTTGTGTCTAAAAGATCCAGAATTTAAAGAAATTGTGGAGTTATGGCCGTTTATGGAACAACAGCCTCCTGGGTTATCTATCTTAGAACAAGATCCGATTCCTCGACTTTGGACAAATCTCGTTTAAAGTCTGAAGAAAAGGTGAAGTATAGGCGGTATTACCCAAATTTTGCGGATCTATAATAACTTAGCACTGATTGTATCATCAGACATGAATCTCGAACATTTTCCCTGGTTAACGACTACTATTCTATTTCCCATTGTCGCCGCGTTGCTGGTGCCGTTTATTCCCGACAAAGACGGGCGCACGGTACGCTGGTATGCTTTGATCATTGGGCTGATAGACTTTGCTATTATTGTTTACGCTTTTTGTACCGAGTACGACTTCAACAAACCCGGCTTACAACTGTTTGAAAGCTACGCCTGGATACCTCAACTCGATTTAAACTGGTCTGTTGGGGCGGATGGTTTGGCAATGCCTCTGATTTTGCTAACGGGATTTATTACCACCCTGGCAATTTTAGCAGCTTGGCCTGTCACATTCAAACCGAAGCTGTTCTACTTCCTGATGTTAGCGATGTACGGCGGACAAATCGCTGTCTTTGCGGTTCAGGATATGTTACTGTTCTTCCTAGCCTGGGAACTGGAACTCGTTCCGGTTTACATGATTTTAGCGATTTGGGGCGGTAAAAAGCGTCAATACGCCGCGACAAAGTTTATTTTGTACACCGCAGGGGGTTCGCTGTTTATCCTGGTTGGCGCCCTAACGATGGCTTTCTACGGCGATACCGTGACGTTTGATATGTCTGCGATCGCCGCGAAGGATTTCCCGATTAAACTAGAACTATTGCTGTATGGTGGCTTCCTGATTGCCTACGGCGTGAAATTGCCGATTTTCCCCCTCCACACCTGGCTACCCGACGCACACGGAGAAGCCACAGCCCCGGCGCATATGTTACTGGCGGGAATTTTGCTGAAAATGGGGGGTTATGCGTTACTACGGATGAACGTAGGAATGTTACCCGATGCCCATGCGACGTTTGCCCCGATTTTAATCATATTAGGGGTTGTGAATATTATCTACGCTGCCCTGACGTCTTTTGCTCAACGAAATCTCAAGCGGAAAATTGCCTATTCTTCTATTTCTCACATGGGTTTTGTTTTAATTGGCATGGCATCTTTTACCGAAATTGGGTTAAGTGGTGCGATGCTGCAAATGATTTCTCATGGGTTAATTGGGGCGAGTTTGTTTTTCCTTGTCGGTTGTACCTATGACCGTACCCATACATTGATGTTAGATGAAATGGGCGGTGTTGGGACGAAGATGAAGAAAGTTTTTGCGATGTGGACGGCTTGTTCAATGGCGTCATTGGCGTTACCCGGAATGAGTGGATTTGTTGCAGAAGTGATGATCTTTATTGGTATTTCTACCAGTGATGCTTACAGTCCGACGTTCAAAGTTTTAGTGGTGTTTCTAGCGGCAGTTGGGGTGATTTTAACGCCAATTTATCTGCTTTCAATGTTACGAGAACTCCTCTATGGCCCGGAAAACAAAGAGTTAACTTCTCACGAAAAACTGGTGGATGCCGAACCTCGGGAAGTGTTTGTCATTGCCTGTTTATTAGTACCCATTATTGGGATTGGGTTGTATCCGAAGATTGTTACTCAAATCTATGATTCAACCACAACGCAGTTAACGGCTTTGATTCGTCAATCGGTGCCAACGTTAGGAGATAATCCTCCTATTGCCCAACAAAAGCAAGAGTTGTTGTCATTTACAGCACCGAATATTCCTCAGAAATAACCTGAATTGTCTGTAGAGTCCCCCCAATTTTAGGGGGTTTTTTTATGGGAAAAATTAACCACGAAGACACAAAGACACTAAGATTTTCTCCGGAATTCAATGATGGTACATTTACAGGTATCTTTACCCTAACCGACGCTTCGTGTTCAATATCAAAACAGTTATCCGGTTCAATGCCTTGCATCATTTCTGGATTTTTGAACGTTGTTGAACCCAAAGGACAAAACTCAAGATCAAGTTCTTCTAAAAGGATTTCAATATTAATGGGGTGGTGAAACCGGAGGGGAGAACTTGTCGATTTGGAGTACAAAATTCTATAATAAAAAACATCAATCAACCTTTTTCTACAACAACCAATGGAACCGGTAGAACTGACCGTTGCCGCTTTAGCTGCGCTGATCATCACCAAAGCAACAGAAAAAACAGGCGAGAAACTGGGGGAAAAGTTATTTGACCAAGGGGGAACTTTGCTGCAACAGCTTCGGCGTAAATCTCCCCAAACTGCATTAGCTATTGAAAAGGTCAATGAAACGCCTTTAGATTGGGGTCAAGCGGTGATTGATGTCAAGAAAACGGCAGAAAGCGATCCGGAATTTGCTAAAGTAGTTGAGGATGTGGAAGCAACCATAATCGAAGATGCAGACCTCAGAAAGAGGTTAGAAGAAATTGCGACAACCATTAAATCTCAACCTGCAACCGTTAACAATTCCGCCAAGTTAGCCGAGAAAATTAACGCTTTGTTTCAGGGAACAACCATCACAGGTGGTAACGTTGGAAATACAGGTATTGTAGGTAGTACCATTGAAGGCGGTACATTTAATATATGACTGCATCCAAGCCCCCAAACCCCCAATACTGGCAGGGCTGTTTCATTCTAGCAAAATCCAAAGCCTAGACCACCTGTTATTAAGCCATCTTTGACCTTCAGTAATAGAGACAAATCCTAACAGTCGAAACAGATTCATTGCTATAGTTTGGAGGATG
>NZ_JAYGHR010000074.1:0-99739 GCF_034932365.1 Limnoraphis robusta BA-68 BA1
GATGTTAATGCGGCTAAAAACATTCTGAAAAAAGCCCTAAGTACGGTCGGGCAGACCGGATCTTTAAAGCTTGGGGAGTTTGCACCTCTTTTAATGTTGGATGATTCCTGCGTTGGAAAGTGCGATCCGTGAACCAAGAATCCCCGTCATTTATGGCGGGGAGTGTCAACCTTTAATTCAGGAGTTGGTGTTGACGCAGAAATTCCTGAATGGTTTGAGAAATTTGACTTTCTTCGGTTGCGTTAAATTGTCCGTGTCCGGCATTGGGAAGAGTTAATAATTGATTGTCAACTCCAGCTTGATCTAAAGCTTGATGAAGTCGCACCGCATGGGAGTAGGGAACAACAGTATCCGCATCACCATGAATCGTTAAAATCGGGGGGAGATTGGGTTTAATATAATGAAGTGGAGAAACGCGATCGGCAATTTCCAGTTTATCCGGTTGATTCCCGAACCAGGTTACAGCATAATCTCGAGTATTTGAACCGATGATTAAATCTCTGACATCCGTAATTCCGTACCAATTAATAATCGCTGCAACTTTGAGTTGTTCTTCTGGCTGACCGGGTAAATTCCATTCGGTAGACGCCGGAATCAGTCCAGTCGTTAAAGCCAGATGACCACCAGCAGATTCTCCAGCTAAGATCATTTTATCGGTGTCGAAATTATACTTTTCCCCATGACGAATCACCCAACCCAACGCACAGAGACAATCTTCAACAGCAGCAGGGGCTAAAGCAATATTAGCCAGTCGATACTCTATATTAACGACAGATAACCCCATCTCTAAAAAAGGAATCAGTTTGCTAACTTGTGATTCCTTTTCTCCCCCTACCCATCCTCCCCCATGAATAAAGATGACGGTAGGATGGGGTTGGGAAATTTTGCGTTGATAGACATCCAGTTTTAGGGGATAGCCGTTAACGGTTAGATAGGTAATATTGAGATGGGTATTGTACTGATTTAACAGTTTTGTCATTGCTAAAGCTGAACCTGCTCGTTTTCCCCAGACTTGTTTGAGAAACCTTGTAAAGGCAAGAGGGTAAGGGAGGGATGGGGACATGGAAACGGATATTGTAACGGATGGGTTAACTTTAGGTGGTTGGATAGATCGGGGGTGAGTATAGTTTCAGATAATCTATCCGTTTTGATCTTAGCATGGGTTTAATTATCTCAGCCCCAATTTAATCCGTTACCAGTGGGGTTGTTTGGGTTGATGGTTTTGGAAACGGATAGGGTAACGGATGAGGAGGTTGAGTTATTTTCTATTAAATCACGTTTTGGGGACTGTCTGAGGTTAGAGATTTGATGAAGGCAGCAACATTTGAAAGATAACGCTAAGATGATTAAGGATTATTCCTGGGATTCTCTATGTTCGACTCGGCTAACCTGATGCCTGATCAAACTCATCAGTCCCTCAACGGCTATTCGTTGAACTCAGCCTCTGAAAATACCATTCGCATTCGAGGAGCCAGACAGCACAACCTGAAAAATATTGATCTGGAATTGCCTCGCGATCGCTTAATTGTGTTTACCGGGGTGTCAGGTTCAGGGAAGTCTTCTTTGGCGTTTGATACGATTTTTGCTGAAGGTCAACGCCGCTATGTCGAATCATTGAGCGCCTACGCCCGTCAATTCCTCGGACAGTTGGATAAACCCGATGTTGATGCCATTGAAGGCTTGAGTCCAGCTATTTCCATTGACCAAAAATCAACATCCCATAATCCCAGGTCTACCGTCGGGACGGTGACGGAGATTTATGATTACCTCAGATTACTCTTTGGACGAGCCGGAGAACCTCATTGTCCGGTTTGCGATCGCAATATTGCCCCCCAAACCATTGATCAAATGTGCGATCGCATTCTTGAACTGCCAGACCGCACCAAGTTCCATATTCTCGCCCCTGTTGTCCGAGGGAAAAAGGGGACTCATCGTAAGCTTCTTTCCAGTTTAGCCTCGGAAGGATTTGTTCGCGTGAGGGTAAATGGAGAGGTTTTTGAACTGTCTGATTTGCCCGACTTAGATAAAAATTATACACATAGCATCGAAATCGTTATTGACCGCCTGATTAAAAAGCCAGGTATAGAGGAACGTGTAGCCGACTCCATGGGAACCTGCCTTCGGTATTCACGGGGTATTGCGATTATTGATGTGTTAGATGATACATCGGGCAAGGTATCCGCGTCGCGAGTTGATAGTAAGTATAACCCAACTGACGAAAAAATAGCAAGATCTGGGATGGAATTTAAAGCCGAAAATGGGGAGAATTCCTATCAGCATCACCCTTTACCAGAAGTGGGAAAAACCGCTTTATCTCAACTGATCTTTTCCGAAAACTTCGCCTGTCCCGAACATGGGGCAGTGATGGAAGAACTATCGCCCCGTCTATTTTCCTTTAACTCCCCCTATGGAGCCTGTCCGACTTGTCATGGGTTAGGACATCTCCGCACCTTTTCCCCGGAGCTGGTCGTGCCTGACCCGGAAGCGCCGCTTTATAGTGCGATCGCCCCTTGGTCGGAAAAAGACGATTCCTACTATTTTTCGTTGCTCTATAGTGTCGGTCAGGCGTTTGGGTTTGATATCAACACCCCTTGGAAAAATCTCACCCAAAAACAGCAACAGATTGTTTTATACGGCTCAGAAGAACCAATTTGGATTGAAACCGATTCTCGCTATCGAGAACGACAGGGATATGAACGCCCCTATCCGGGTGTAATTCCTCTGTTACAACGACAATATGATGAAAGTAGTTCGGAGTTACAAAAGCAAAAATTAGAACAATATTTAATCGATCAAGCTTGCGAAACTTGTCGGGGAAAACGACTCAAACCGGAAGCATTGGCGGTGAAATTAGGGCAGTATTCGATTACTGATTTAACAGAAGTTTCCATTCGAGAATGTTTGCAGCGTATTCAGCAGTTAAAGCTGAGTGAAAGACAAGCGCAAATTGCTGATTTAGTTCTGCGGGAAATACGCGCCCGGTTGCAGTTTTTACTCGATGTCGGGTTAGATTATTTAACCTTGGCAAGAACCGCTTCTTCCTTGTCGGGAGGAGAAGCCCAACGCATTCGATTAGCGACTCAAATTGGTTCCGGTTTAACGGGGGTTTTGTATGTCTTAGATGAACCGAGTATTGGGTTACATCAACGAGATAACGGAAGACTGTTGAAAACGTTAATGAAATTGCGAGATTTAGGCAATACATTAATTGTGGTCGAACATGACGAAGAAACCATTCGCGCTGCCGATTTTTTAGTCGATATCGGGCCGGGTGCAGGTTTACATGGCGGTGAAATTGTCGCTCTTGGAAAATTAGACAATATTTTAACCAGTGAAACCTCTTTAACAGGCGCTTATTTATCAGGAAGATGCAAAATAGAAACACCTCCGCAACGTCGTCCGGGAAATGGGCGATCATTAGTTCTCAAAGATGCTCACCGAAATAACCTCAAACATCTCAATGTTGAACTGCCACTCGGAAAATTAGTCTGTATTACCGGAGTGTCCGGTTCAGGAAAATCAACATTAATTAATGAGTTACTTTATCCGGCTTTACAACATCATTTTAGTCGGAAAGTTCCCTTTCCCCAAGACTTAAAAAAATTAACGGGGTTAGATGCCTTAGATAAAGTGATTGTGATCGATCAATCTCCCATTGGTCGGACACCCCGTTCTAATACAGCAACTTATACAGGCCTGTTTGATATCCTGCGGGCGACCTTTGCAGAAACCATAGAAGCCAAAGCCAGAGGATATAAACCCGGACGATTTTCATTTAACGTAAAAGGAGGACGATGTGAAGCCTGTAACGGACAGGGCGTTAATGTGATTGAGATGAACTTTTTACCCGATGTTTATGTCCAATGCGAAGTCTGTAAAGGGGCGAGATATAACCGCGAAACACTACAAGTCAAATATAAAGGATATTCTATTGCTGATGTTTTAAATATGACCGTTGAAGAAGCATTAAGCGTATTTGAAAATATTCCCAAAGCAGCCACTCGTTTACAAACGTTGATAGATGTTGGATTAGGATATGTCAAATTAGGTCAACCTGCACCAACGCTATCAGGAGGAGAAGCCCAACGGGTAAAATTAGCCTCAGAATTGTCAAAACGGGCGACGGGAAAAACGTTATATTTAATAGATGAACCGACAACCGGACTATCGTTTTATGATGTTCATCAGTTGTTGAATGTTTTACAACGGTTGGTGGATAAAGGCAACTCAATGATTGTGATTGAACACAATTTAGATGTGATTCGGTGTGCGGATTGGGTGATTGATTTAGGACCAGAAGGGGGCGATAAAGGCGGAGAAATTGTTGCAGAAGGAACCCCGGAAGCCGTAGCGAAAAATCAGCGATCGCATACCGGGGAGTATTTAAAAGAAGTTCTCAAACAATATCCCCCTGTGAAAGTAGAATCAGGTACAATTTAGCGCCCACCAGGAAATCAATTTCCTGGCTAATACTTGAAGTCAGTTAAAACTGACTGGAGAATTGAATTAAAAATAGTCCTCTTAAGAGGACTTGGGTTTTGAGACCGAGATTTCAATCTCAGGCTAACTAACTAACGGGTTGGGATTTTCAGGCTGAGGTGTTGAGACAGAACTCACCAGGAAATCAATTTCCTGGCTAATACTTGAAGTCAGTTAAAACTGACTGGAGAATTTGATTAAATTTGAGTCCTATATGCGAGGACTTGGCGTTTTAGACAGAGATTTCAATCTCTGGCTGTCTGGCTGTCTGTGGCTGTCTGTGGCTGTCTCTCTCTGACTAACGGGTTTAGATTTTCAGGCTGAGGTGTTGAGACAGAACTCACCAGGAAATCAATTTCCTGGCTAATAATTGAAGTCAGTTGAAACTGACTAGAGAATTTGATTAAATTTGAGTCCTCTGAAGAGGACTTGGCGTTTTAGACAGAGATTTCAATCTCTGGCTGACTGGAGAATTTCATCAAATTTTAGTCCTCTTAAGAGGACTTTGGCGTTTTAGACAGAGATTTCAATCTCTGGACTCTAGCAGGATTAACATTAGACAGATAAACGAGCCAAACAATTGACACAAACTCAACTCTACCGATATAATACCACTACGGTTGAAACCAAAACTAGATCTCCCTCAAACGACCTCAGCACAGAACAACACCAAAAAGCCCTAAAAAAATTGAACGCGCTATGCGCGAAAAGGGCAAAAAATTAAGTGCAAAGGGCTAAGTGCTAAAGGGCAAAGGAGAATCCTGGAACGCACAACACACGAAAACCACCGGAACTGTCGAAGTAGCTGCGCCGAAAAAGGTTGAAGTAGTGGTAGCGGTAGGCAGAACGGCAGAGCCTAGAATCGTAGCCGCGGGAGCCGCCCCGCAGCACCATCGTCGTATGATCATCCATATTTATTAAATTGATTAAATTATCAACATAATTTATATAACGATTATCGTTTACACTTTCATCCCAGACGCTACCATCTCTTGGAGCATTTTCATAGTTTTCATGCCAGGGGTCGGCGCACCATTCCCAAACATTGCCGTGCATATCGAACAAGCCGAAATTGTTGGCAACCTGGAAACTACCGACCGGGGTTATTTCTGGTTTAGCATAGGTATGACTTCTATAGTAGTAGAGGTTGGCGACATCAATTGAAATGGTTTCGCCAAAATGGAAGGGAGTTGTTGTTCCCGCTCGACAGGCATATTCCCATTGAGCCTCACTCGGTAAGCAATAGGATTTACCCGTGTGTTTGGAGAGCCTTGCACAGAACTCTACTGCATCATACCATGAAACTCGCTCAACGGGTCGATTTTCTCCTTGAAAATATGAGGGGTCGGGATCTAAATCTCGCTGAAGCTTGGGGAGAGAAGCCACCGCTTTCCATTGTGCCTCAGTTACGGGATATTTCCCCATGAAAAAGGAGTCAACGCTTACTCGATGTTGGGGTCTTTCGCTATAACAATAACGGCTTACTTCTTCACTCTCTGGAGAACCCATGATAAATTCACCTGCGGGGATTTTCACCATATCGAGGGTGACACCATTCCCCAAGTCTTCCGTGAAATATTCTGCTGACTTGCGTTGTCGTTGACTTTCTTTTCCAGTTTCATCCAGTGTGACCACATCAAACTCAAAGGTTAAAAGTTGCTGTTCCGAATTAGATTCTGGTTGTTGGTCTGTCATGGGATCGCCAGTGTATTGCTACTGTAACTATTCTAACTCGAGTTGGGCTATGTTTGGTCGTTCTATTAATTTATTTTCAGCGAAAAATACACCCACCAGGAAATCAATTTTCTGGCTAATAATTAAAATCAGTTGAAACTGACTCTGAAATTTAATGAAATTTAGTCCTCTTGAGAGGACTTTTGCTTTTGAGACAGAGATTTCAATCTCTGGACTTCTAGCAAGAGATAATAGACAGAGAGGGCGGGTTTATGTAGGTTGTTTATAGGAAACATAAATTTGTTCAGAACCCGCCCCTACAACAGTGGTCGGGAAAATAAATTTGTTGGGCGCAAGCAATAGCGCCCCTACGGGTTGAATTATTGAGAGGTTTTATCGACAGTTTTAACGGTTAAAACTTGCGGGGGCGTTGCATCGGGAGGATAACGAAAATCAACTCGAATGGTTCGTTTTTCTTGAGGTTTTAAGGTAACAGTTAACAAGGGTTCAACCTGTTGACCTCGACGTTGCCACAAATGAACATAGCGAGTTATGGTATTATTTTGTTCATCGAGATACTGTAAGCGCACTGTCCCCCGAAAATAGGGAAAATCCCAAGAAGGCTGACGAAACATTAACCCGCCTTGGGAAAGACGGTCTTCTTTATTGGGTGTTGCGAGGGTGACTGTAACGGTTTGCGGGGTATTGGTGGGGTTAAATAAGGGTAAATTCAAATCATAATGTAATCCATAATTTCCATGAGACTCATAGGCGGTATCGGGATAACGAACTAATAATTTCGCCGCTTGAACTTGTTTTGTTCCCAAGGTTCCCGCCCGGACTGTACTAATCACATAAGAGAACCCTTTTCCTGTTTCAGGAATGCTTAAAATATCTTCACCCTCATCGACTAAATTCGCCGCCCACAGCGAACCCTGTTGAACTCCCGCCACGCGACTGTAAATTAACTGACCGCCAATTTGATCGGGAGGGGTTGGCATTTTATCGCGAGGTTGTGCTAAAGTTTCCGTGTTGAGTAATTGTTGCCACTCAATTAAAGTCGGGGCAATCTCTCTACCGTCTTGGTGCTGCTTCGCGTACATGGCTAAACTGGCAACATAAACCCTAGCAGGGGAATTGGGTGTATCGCCCCGGCTATTTAATATCATAAAGGTAGAGCGGCCATTTACAGGACGTTCTAAACCTTTCACCGGAATGGGATGATTGAGTAACATTCGACTTTCCCCAGGCGGAATTACCAACTTTTCAGGAAAACCCGCTTGTCGAACCCCTCGTAAAACCGTATCTACTGCCCGAATACCTGGGCCTGAATAAATCTCACCATTAGGGTTTTCACTCAAAGGCGGTTTCTGTTTAAACGGTGCATCCGGTTCCATTAAATAACTCGCCGCCCCTAAAATATCGAGTGTTACTTTTTCTGTTCCGGGGTTATTAACAATTATCCCTAAATATAATGTTTTTGACTCCGGTGGGGTGTGAACAAAATGATGAGCAAACAGTTCAAATTTGCCGCTAAGGGGATAGTTTAAATGGGCTTCAGGAACCGCTTTTCCGTCTGTTGGAAAGGTGGAAAGTAAAATTCCTTCTTTTTTCACCCACTCGGGACTATTGCTGTTAAACATCAAAATCTCATCCACTTTTCCCGGTAACGCACGCACTTCACCGGGCTGAATAATCACTTCTGGTGTCGCCGCTTGTAAGGTTTCCGGTTGCGGTGACATTTTGAGAAATATCCCACAACCGCTACACAAGGTTAACGCTGCAACGAGAATAGAAATAGTCGGGTTTTTCATAGGTTCAGAACCGTTGGAAGTTGAGGAAAGCCATTGTTTTCTGTAAAATTTCCTTCCATCATATTATTGACGATTCCCGGATGATTTTTGAGCCTCTCCTGTAGGGTGCATCAGAAAATTAATTGAAGATTGTATAATCAACGTTTTCATACCCAAAATTATGTACAATGAGATTAATATTATTCGTGATATTGACGATTATATGATGTTCGTTCAACAATTAAAACGACGGTTTACTATTTCTGAATACCATCAAATGGCAGAAGTCGGAATTTTAACGCCAAGCGATCGCGTAGAATTGATTAACGGAGAAATTATCTCAATGTCGCCCATTGGAAAACGTCATGCAGCTTGTGTAAATCGGCTCAATCAGTTATTTTATCAGAAGTTAGGCGATCGCATTTTGATTAGTGTTCAAAATCCGATATTACTGAATAATTTATCCGAACCCCAACCCGATATTGCTTTATTACAACCCCGAACTGATTTTTATGCGTCAGGACATCCTCAAGCTTCTGATATTTTTCTCATTGTAGAAGTGGCAGATAGCAGTATAAACTATGATCAAGAGGTCAAAATTCCCCTTTATAGTTCCAGTGGAATAATAGAGGTTTGGTTGGTTGATTTGAATCAAAATCGTTTACAGGTTTATCAACAACCAACAGAGATAGGATATCAAATTATTCAACAATTTCAACCCGAAGATAGCCTATCTCCTCTGGCTTTTCCTGAAATTAACGTTAGAGTCAATGAGATGATTTTGTAATTAGATTTAGAAAATTTAAAAATTTAGGAGAAAAACACTCACGCGAAAGTCTGTAACAGGACTACAATAGAGGTTACACGATTTACGGGTATTAAAATTCTCTTACCCGATATTATTGTACTGTATTGACTTTTAGCGATTATGTCTTTTTCTCCTCAGTTTCTTAGCGGTTCAGAAATTCGGCAAACATTCCTTAACTTCTATGCCGAACGGGGTCATAAAATTCTGCCGAGCGCCTCTTTAGTCCCCGAAGATCCGACGGTACTGTTAACCATTGCGGGAATGTTGCCCTTTAAACCCATTTTCCTCGGACAACGCGCCCCTGAAGTGCCTCGCGCCACCACATCGCAAAAATGTATCCGCACCAACGACATCGAAAATGTAGGACGCACCGCCCGCCATCACACGTTTTTTGAGATGTTGGGCAATTTTAGCTTTGGAGATTATTTTAAATCACAAGCGATCGCCTGGGGTTGGGAATTATCAACCAAAGTGTTTGGTTTACCCGCCGAAAATCTAATTGTTAGCGTGTTTGAAGAAGATGACGAAGCCTTTGAAATATGGCGCGATGAAATTGGCATTCCCGCCCACCGCATCCAACGCATGGGAGAAGACGACAACTTTTGGAAGTCCGGCCCGACGGGTCCCTGCGGCCCTTGTTCTGAAATTTACTATGATTTTCATCCCGAACTTGGTGATGATAACATTGATTTAGAAGATGATAGCCGGTTTATCGAGTTTTATAACTTGGTTTTCATGCAATATAACCGGGATGCTGACGGCAATTTAACCCCGTTACAAAACAAGAATATTGACACGGGAATGGGGTTAGAACGGATGGCGCAAATTCTCCAAAGTGTTCCCAATAATTACGAAACTGACCTCATTTTTCCCATTATTAAAACTGCGGCGGATATTGCGGGAATTGATTACCTAAAAAGCGACAATAAAACTAAAGTTTCGCTGAAAGTAATTGGGGATCATGTTCGGGCGGTGGTTCATTTAATTACGGATGGAGTAACGGCGTCTAATATTGGTCGGGGTTACATTCTTAGACGGTTAATTCGTCGGGTGGTTCGGCATGGGCGGTTAATTGGAATTGAAGGAGAATTTACCCCCAAAGTTGCTGAAACGGCTATTGCTTTATCTGAGGATATTTATCCCCAAACTCGGGAACGAGAAGCGGTAATCAAAGCAGAATTACAACGGGAAGAAGAACGGTTCTTAGAAACCTTAGAACGAGGGGAAAAGCTGTTAGCGGAAGTTCTGGAAAAGAAACCCCAGAAAATATCGGGGAAAGATGCGTTTGTGTTGTATGATACTTATGGTTTTCCTTTAGAATTAACTCAAGAAATTGCCGAAGAAAATGGGTTAACGGTGGATGTTGATGGGTTTGAAACCGAGATGGAAGAACAACGGAATCGCTCTAAAGATGCCCATGAAACCATTGATTTAACCATTCAAGGCAGTTTGGATAAATTGGCAGAAACCATCCATCCTACGGCGTTTTTAGGTCACACTGAACCCGTTTCTGAAGCGGTGGTAAAAGCGATATTAGTTGAAGGAAAATCGGTGGAGTCGGCTGAGGCGGGAACAAAGGTGCAAATTGTTCTCGATCAAACGCCTTTTTATGCAGAGTCGGGCGGACAAATTGGCGATCGCGGTTTTCTCAGTTTTGGGGATACAGTGGTGCGGGTAGAAGATGTTCAAAAAGAGTCGAATATCTTCATTCATTTAGGCAAAGTTGAACGGGGAATATTAACGGTTGGGATGACAGTAAATGCCCAAATTGATCGGGCTTGTCGGCGTCGCGCCCAAGCTAATCATACCGCAACTCACCTATTACAAGCAGCGTTAAAATTAATTGTTGATCCGACTATTTCTCAAGCGGGTTCAATGGTATCCTTTGATCGCCTGCGGTTTGATTTTAATTGTCCCCGTCAGTTAACGCCCGAAGAACTTCAACAAGTCGAAGATCAGGTGAATAGTTGGATCGCAGAAGCACACCCGGCTGTGGTTGCAGAAATGCCTTTAGAAGAAGCAAAAGCCAAGGGTGCAACGGCGATGTTTGGGGAGAAATATTCTGATGTGGTACGGGTGGTTGACTATGTGGGAGTTTCGATGGAATTATGCGGCGGAACTCATGTTAATAATACGGCGGAAATTGGCTTGTTTAAAATAGTCACGGAGACGGGTATTGCATCCGGTATTCGTCGCATTGAAGCGGTGGCGGGACAGTCAGTTTTAGATTATCTCAAAGTGCGGGATAATGTGGTGAAAGAGTTGGGCGATCGCTTTAAAGCCAAGCCGGAAGAATTACCGGAACGGATCACGAATTTGCAAAATGAGTTAAAAGCAACTCAGAAACAATTAGATGCGGCGAAAGGGGAATTGGCGATCGCAAAATCGGATCAATTGCTAGCAGAAGCAGAAACAATTGGTGAGGTGAAAATACTGGTGGCGGAACTTCCTGGCGTCGATGCAGACTCGTTAAAAACGGCTGCGGAACGGTTACAACAAAAGTTAGGAGAAAGTGCGGTTGTATTAGGTTCATCGCCGGAAGAAGGGAAAGTCAGTTTAGTTGCTGCGTTTTCAAAAACGGTGAATAATAAGGGTTTACAAGCCGGAAAATTCATCGGAAATATCGCCAAAATTTGCGGCGGTGGCGGTGGCGGGCGTCCGAACTTTGCCCAAGCAGGGGGACGAGATGCGAGTAAGTTAGCAGAAGCGTTAGACAGTGCAAAAACTCAGTTAGTTGAGGGGTTGAAGTAGTTTGTGTTTGGTGGGCAATGCCCACCTTAAAGTTAAAATAGAATGAAGATATTAACAGATTATCAGGGTCGTTCCGTTAGACTTACAGAAGAACGGTTAACTCACATTTTGCAGCATCCTGAATTAGTAAATATGGAGGATGAAATTGAAATCACGCTGCAAAACCCAGAACAAGTTAGGCGATCGCGTACAGATGAAACCGTTCTCATCAGTTACCGCTATTATACAGGAACTCTCGTCGGAGATAAATGGTTATGTGTTGTTGTGAAATACCTTGAAAATGATGCTTTTGTTTTAACGGCTTATTTTACAGATCAGGTTAAAAAAGGAGAACAGTTATGGCCTCAACCGTAAAAATTTGGTACGACAAAGAAGGGGATTTTTTAGAAGTTCTTTTTTCGGATAAACCCGGATACATGAGAGAAACAGATAATGATGCCATTATGGAACGGGTTGATCAAGATGGAAATTTGTTGGGGTTTTCTGTGTTAGCGGTTAGTCGTCTTTCGGCTGATAAACCGTTAATTGCAGAGTTAATTGCTAGTGTTAAAAGCTGAAGAAATGCGAGTGAGTTAAATGAGGCGTTAGAATGAGTATGACACCCTACCCAACTTTAAAACAAGTTCAAGAGTTAATTCTCAAGTTACCTATTGCCGAGCAAATTGTTTTGCTTGAAGACTTAGAAGAAAGACTAGAAACCATGATTATAATGAACCTAGCAGAAACGGGTTTTCAAGAATGGAATGAACTAGAGGAAGATATTTCCACTAATCAACTGTTAGTGCAGAGTTAATTACTACTTTGAAAGAATTACGAAATGCTACTAAGTTAGTTGAGGAGTTGAAGTATTTCGTTAGGGTGGGCATTGCCCACCTTAATCTACTTTTCACATTAGCCCAGAAATTGATTCCGGGTGAGAAGTGTTTTAACTCTAACTGACAGAGGAAGCTTTACGAATTTCATCATCAATTGAATCGAGAGCATTGCGTATATCACGCTTCAAATCCTCTAGTTCTCCTTCAATTGAATTGCTGTTATCTCTCAAATGTTTTAAATAGGTTTTTATTTTTGTAATCCGTTTTAATGTGGTTCGGATTTGTTCGATTTGAGCTTCTACTGTTTTAGCATCTATGTCCGGTTTAGATGCACGCAAAGCTTCTAATTGTTTCCGAGCGATTAGAAAACGAATTGCTGTAACCATGTGTTCATGTGTCGTTGCAATCCAATTCCCATGTTCACATACTCCCACAGCCCAATCACCAATTTCTTTTCCTAACCCGGTCTCGTTACGACTCAAGTATATAGCAGCATTAGCCTGACGATACGACATTGCTTTAGTAAGTTGGTCAGATATTCTTTTACGTCCAAATCCTGCCGATCCCCGATCTCTTGCCTCAATGACTATTGATATCTCTGTGGCTGCATGAGAGTCTAAGGTAATTTTAACTAAGAAATCACCAGCCTGGTTGTCAACACCGACATAATGGACTTCAGCTCCAGCAACACTTGCCCATTGTTGTAACTTTTCCAAGACTTCTTCTTCATAAGTAAAACCTTTCAAAGTTGTTTGTTGTCGTGCTTCCTCTCTACCCTCTTCTCCTCGAACTTCTAACGCTAAATCTTTCATTTCTTTAGTCAAAGGATCAACAGCTTCCTTAACCACCTTTTTAACGACTTCAGCCAAGATTCCATCTTTAGTCGTCACCTGTTGCAAAGCCGATGTAAATGATCCTTGAACAGAGTCTTTGCGTGCAGGATCTAAGAGATTTTTAAGTTGTTCCAAGGCTTTACCAAGAGTCGATGTATTTCTTGATGGATCTATCTCTCGTGAAAGCAAATCTTGAACATCTTTAAGTTGACGGTGAATTGCTTCTGATACCTCACGAACTTGTTGTTTTACAGGAGCTAAAACCTGACCATTCTCAGTTCCCATTTTACCAATGAGTTCTTTTTGAACTGTTTCCGGTATCTCACCTACTGTTTTCTCTACTTCTGCAACTTTACTGTCTAATTGCTTCTCAACTGCTTCAGGTATTGTCTTCACCGCTTGCTCTACTTGTGTAATCAGAGTATCTATCTGACGCTTAACAAATTCTGTGTCTTGGGTAGTTTGAGTCCTCTCCAGACATAAAATCCCAATCTGAAATGCTTTAATACAAGCTTTTTCCCATTCCTCTTGGGGTAAACGCTGTAGATAGTCTACTGCTTCTTTATCGGATATTTCTAGATTACAAATGGAGATTCGGTTATCCGTAATTTCAATTCTGGAAAACTCACCCTTTTCAGGTTCTTGTTTTGAAGGATGAGGAGTCTGACCGTTTAAGGAAGACACGGTTTCGGAAGAGGTACTTACCATATTTAGAACCTAATTTTCATTGTTTCAATTAGGTTAACACAACTCCATGTGTTTGTATATTCTATTGTTTTATATGGAGTGTTATCGTTTACTTTAAGTCTAAAAAGTCCGATAACTTATAACAAAAAATCTTGAATTGTCCGTTAAATCAACAGGCCCAAAATCATCGGTAATTTCCTCGATAGATTGAATCTTCAACACCTGTATCATCGCTTTCCACTGACGAGGAGTTTGCGATCGCTTCCGTCTCCCCAGAAATTCAACGCTGATAGGTTCGCAGAGGAATTCCACACAACACAGCAAATTCAGCTTGAGACAGTTGGGTTCGTTCAAGCGTTGATTCAATAAATTGAGTGCATTCACAAGTTTAATATTAGCAAAAATGCGTTCACGAAGTGATCGGAGGCGATCGCCTTGACCTGTGGCATAATAAGAACTAGAGTTGATAAAAACCATTTTTATGAACGAAAAATTAGTTAATTCATTGGTAGAAATTATTAGTTCTCTCTCCGAACCAGAACGAAATCTACTTAATAAAAAACTTCTGGCAAAGCTTCAAGCGTCTGAACTTCGTTCAGAAAATTGGCAAGAGGAACCTTTTGTCGGGATGTGGAAAGATCGTCAGGATATCGAAGATAGTACCGCTTGGGTTCGTTCTATTCGTCATCAACACTGGACAGGAAAGGCCAAAAATACTGATTGATACTGATATTTTAATAGACGTTGCTCGTTCTGTTTAACCTTCTTCCCTATCCGTAATGATAGAATATTGCTAACATCAAACTTGGCGATCGCGTAGCGTCTCCCCCTGTTAATAATATGCCTTTGTGCCATAATTAAGTAAAAATAGATCGAGCCGGAAACGATGACGAATTCACTTCTCAACGAAATCCTGAGACTGAGTGTTTCAGAACGACTAGAACTAATAGAAATTATTTGGGATAGCCTGGCGACTACAGGAGATGAACCCGAATTAACAGACGCACAACGCCAAGAACTCGACTGTCGTCTAGAAGCTTACCAACAAAATCCCACATCGGGTTCAAGTTGGGAAGAAGTTAAACAACGAATTCAAAGCCGTCAATGAGTTATCCTATTATTATTCAGCCCGAAGCTGAACTTGATTTTGAGGATGCTTACTGTTGGTATGAACAGCACCGTCAAGGACTAGGTTCAGAGTTTATTCGTGCAGTTGATAACTGTTTTTCCTAAATTGCTGAAAATCCATTTGCTTATCCTCAAGTTTACAAGCAAACTCGTCGCATACTTGTTCGCAGATTTCCCTATGGAATATTTTATTTTATTAACAATAATACCATTTTTATTATCGCTTGCTTTCATACAAAACGCAACCCTAAAACCTGGCAAAAGCGCTTTTAACTTCATTCAAAGTCAACCCAAGAACCATAAAATGATAAACTAATATCGGTTAGCCTCCCAACATCTGTATGTCTCAACAAAACCCCCTACAAACTCCCCACAGTGGCTATCACTGGAATGGTAGCCAACATCGTTTTTTTGAAGGTTGGTACTTTCGCGTCACCCTACCCGAAGCGCGTCAAACCTTTGCGTTTATGTATTCAATTGAAGATCCCATAGGTGGACAGCTTTATAGTGGCGGAGGGGCGCAAATTTTAGGCCCTGATGATGGATATCTCTGTCGCACCTTTCCTGATGTTCAAACATTTTGGGCGTCTCCCCAGGCGTTAGAATTGGGTCACTGGGGTAAAACGGACTTAAATTCAACACCAGGATATCTTGAACCCCAACTTTTTAATCATCATATCCAACAAGGGTATCAAGTTACAACGACTTGGCATCAAGGTATTTTACATGATCCCGGAACTCAACAAACCTGTCGTTGGGAATATTCAACACAACCGATTTATGGTTGGGGAAATGTTGGTCAACCTCAACAGTCTACGGCGGGATGGTTATCTTTTCTCCCCATTTTTGAACCCGGTTGGCAAATCTTAATGGCGCATGGGTTAGCAACAGGTTGGATCGAATGGAATGGTACTCTTTATGAGTTTAACAATGCACCTGCTTATAGTGAGAAAAATTGGGGCGGGGCGTTTCCTCAAAAATGGTTTTGGGTCAATTGTAACTGTTTTGAAAACGAACCCGATTTAGCCCTAACCGCAGGCGGAGGAAGGCGGGGCGTGTTAACCTGGATGGAATCTGTTGGGATGATTGGGATTCATTATCGAGGAAAATTTTATGAATTTGTTCCCTGGAATTCTCAAGTTTCATGGCAAATTAAACCCTGGGGAGAATGGAAAATACAAGCCAAAAATTCACTGTTTCAAGTCACCTTAACCGCCACAACAAAAGAACCCGGAACCCCCTTACGCGCCCCGACTCAAGACGGATTAATTTTCTTTTGTCGAGATACCATGCAAGCTGAAATTCAGTTAGAATTAAAACAGGGTAATCAGGTGATTTTATTCGCTAAAAGTGATGTTTGTGGCGTAGAAGTCGGGGGTCATCCTTGGACTGACACTTGGGTGAATTAAAGGCAATTTCACCCGCTTAGGCAGAAAATAGGGAGATCATTTGTTAACATAGATAGAGTTAGCCAACGTGGGGCTGTGGCTCAGATGGATAGAGCAAGCGCCTCCTGAATATTCGGGCACCCTGAGAGGAAACTTCAGGCGTGAATGTGGTCAAACTCAAGGAAGCCTAAGTTCTGTTAGGATAAGGTAATCTTGAGCCAAGCTTTATCTCAGATGAAGATAAAGAAGGTGCAGAGACTCAACGGCCACCGCCTAAAGGCTTTTTAGCTGATGGTGAAGAAAGAGTCCAGAGAGTGGGGAAACTCACACCAATCTGAAGCGCTAGGTCGCCGGTTCAAGTCCGGCCAGTCCCGTAAATAACAATACCTTATTTGATCAAACTTTCAAGGTTTCACTCAAACGTTTCTGAAACCTTTATCTCCCAGTACCCAATACCCAGTACCCTAAGCTTCGGCGCAATCAAAATTATTGTATTCGTTGTTGGTCTGATATTAATGTATACTTTTGTGAAAATTGTCAATTGAGTTGATCGATCAAGCGAGTAAGTGAGGAGTAAGAAATGTACATCGTACAGATTGCCTCTGAATGCGCTCCCGTAATTAAAGCCGGAGGCTTGGGCGATGTGGTTTACGGACTCAGCCGAGAGTTAGAAATTCGGGGCCATAACGTAGAGATTATTCTACCGAAATATGACTGTATGCGGTATGACCACATCTGGGGACTGCACGAAGCCTATCGGGATTTATGGGTGCCTTGGTATGATGGCGCTATTGTTTGTGATGTTTATTGCGGTTGGGTACACGGACGGTTATGCTTCTTTATTGAACCTCGTTCGGAGGATAACTTCTTCAACCGAGGCTGTTATTATGGCTGTGATGATGACAATATGCGGTTTGCCTTTTTTAGTAAGGCAGCGTTAGAGTTTTTACTCCGCACGAATAAACGCCCAGATGTCATTCACTGCCATGACTGGCAAACTGGCTTAATCCCCGTGATGCTCTATGAGATTTACAAATATCATGGCATGGAGTATCAACGAGTTTGCTATACCATTCATAATTTTAAACACCAAGGAATCGCCGGAATCGATGCTCTTTGGGCGACAGGACTCAATAACGAAGCTTATTATTTTGATTATAGTCGTCTGCGAGACAATTTCAATCCCTTCGCGCTTAACTTTATGAAGGGTGGCATTGTTTACTCCAATTTTGTGACAACAGTTTCACCTCATCATGCTTGGGAAGCCCATCAAGGTGACTGTGGTTATGGTTTAGGGCATACATTGCATGAACACCAACAGAAGTTTAGCGGTATTCTCAATGGCATTGATTATAATGTCTGGAATCCCGAAACGGATGACTATATTCCCTTTAATTATAGTCCTGAAGATTTCGATACCAAAATCAAGAATTCAAAGGCTTTACGAGAAAAACTCTGGCTGCGTCATGTCAATCAACCGATTATCGCCTATATTGGTCGCTTAGACGATCAAAAAGGAGTTCATCTGGTTCATCATGCCATGTATTACGCCCTACACCGACAAGCTCAATTTGTGCTATTAGGTTCGGCAACAGAACGAGGAATTAACGATTGGTTCTGGCATGAAAAGAACTTCCTTAATAGTAACCCAGATTGTCACTTAGAAATCGGCTTTAACGAAGAACTTTCACACCTGATTTATGCTGGGGCCGATATGATTATTGTCCCCAGTAACTATGAACCTTGCGGGTTAACTCAAATGATCGGCATGAGATACGGAACCGTGCCAATTGTGCGAGGTGTGGGAGGGTTAGTCAGTACCGTATTTGACCGAGATTATGATGAAAATAAACCCGAAGAAAAACGCAATGGTTATGTTTTCTATCAAACCGATAATCAGGCCTTAGAATCAGCGATGGATCGGGCAATTGGTTTATGGCATCATTACCCGAAAGACTTCCGTCAGCTCGCCCTACAAGGCATGGAGTATGATTATTCTTGGCATAATCCCGGCCAAGATTATGTCGGGATTTATGACTATATTCGGCATAAATAGAAACGGATGATTTTATCGTTAAATTCGGGGGTGAAGAAAAATGACGAATAAAATTCTTGCCCTCGATTTTGGCGGTACCAAATTAGCTGCGGCTACTCTGATTTCTGGTCAACGACAATGGCACAATACCCGCCGTCAACTGTCTGGAAATTCTCCCACTGCCACGACTGATTTAGAAATCATGCGATCGCTGATTCAGGAGTTATTAGGCGATGAAAAACCCCTTGCAATTGGCGTCAGTTTTGGCGGGCCTGTTGATGCAAAAACGGGAATTGTTCGTTTATCTCATCATGTTTCAGGATGGGAAAATGTGCCTCTACGTGAGATTTTAGAAGCCGAATATAACGTTCCGGTTCGAGTCGATAATGATGCCAATGTTGCGGCTTTGGGAGAATACAAATTCGGCGCCGGACAAGGCTGTGAAAGTTTATTTTACATTACTGTCAGTACAGGTGTCGGAGGCGGTTGGATACTCAATGGTCGTCTTTGGCAAGGTTCCCAGGGAATGGCGGGGGAAATTGGTCATACCGTCGTACAACCAGACGGGCCATTATGTTTGTGTGGAAAACGCGGTTGTGTGGAAAGATTGGCGTCCGGGCCATATATTGCCCAACAAATTCGTCAAGGCTTAAATGAACAACCCGAAAAAGGGGAAATTATTCGCAATTTAGTTAATCATCAACTTGATAATATTACGGCCCAAATTGTTAGTCAAGCCGCAAACATCGGTGATGAACTTTGTCAAAACGCGATCAAATTAGCAGGATGGGCGATTGGGGTTGGTATTGGTAATGCGGCGAATTTTATCAATCCTCAACGGTTTATCTTGGGCGGTGGCGTAACGAAAGCAGGGGATTTATTTTGGCAGCAAGTTCGGCAAATTTCTCGCCAAACCGCGTTACCTGAAATTGATTTTGACATAGTTTCCGCCCAGTTAGGGGATGAAGCGCCTCTTTGGGGTGCCGTTGCATTGGCTGAAACAGCCTTTTACAGTTAACAGTATCACCCCATTGCTTGCCTTTTTTCATATTATAACATTAAACGATATAAAACTTCATCAATTTTTGCTAATTTATATCTGATAAAATTTTAATCAAATTATTCCAGAACTTGTTATTTTTTCTAGGAAAATAACAGAAATTCCGTATTTGTACGCTTGTAGAAACCCTGATCAATCGCTTAAAATTGAAGGAGTAGACAGAGATAAGCCTTGAGTTCAGGTTCAAACCAATCTAAGGAGAAACCATGCTGCTGTCACACGTATCTATCAAAAGTTCATCCTCAACAAAAAAGAAAAAAGCGGAATATGTGAGAAAGCTAGAACCCTATATTTGCCCTCAGTGTGAGGATCAACCCAATACTGATTCTAGCAAATCCTCTGAGAAGGAATGAATGGACTAAATTGCGATCGCTTGAGTCTTGCTTAATGTTATCACGGGTGTACTACTATTAGGCAAACTATCAATCAATGGTACACATCTACTCCTTAAATTTTCGAGAAGCCACTCCTCAAGATTGGCAAAAAATAATGGGTATTCATAACTCTAATGTTAGAGAACAGAATGCCTCAAATTGTCATGGCTTCCTTTTGGCTAAAACCACAGAAGAAGAGATTATAGAAAATATCAATAATCAGACTCTATATTTTGTGGCTGCTAATATTAGCGATGAAATTTTCGGATTTTTAGCGTTATCAAAACCCAAAATCAGCAATGAATTTTTTAATCAAATTATTTGGAAAGACGATTCTTGTCAGAATAAAATATTGAGTGATAGACATTTTTATATTAAAATCGTCGCCACTCACCCCAACCATCAGAGTAAAGGTGTTGCTCAATTTATGTATAAATCCCTGTATGAAAGCTTTCCCAATTCGTTCTTTTCAACCTTTATTGTTTCCAAACCTATTTTCAATCATCGTTCAATACTATTCCATGAAAAGCAAGGGTTTTACCTTGTAGGAACTCTTAAACGCTCATCATTCCTCGACTTAAAAAATTATGAAAGTGTTTTGATGGTCAAAGAAATATAACCCTGTTTTTATTTCAGGTCAGGGATTGAATAAAACCCGCTATACCTTTAATATTAGAGTTAATCAACCGCAAGGCTCTCCCGTACTTTTTCTGAGAATTTCCAATTGATAGGAGGTTTCTATGTCTATTTTAAAAGGAACTTGGACGAGTGAATACATCACTACAAATGGTGTAACCCTGCATTATGTTACCCAAGGTAACGGGCCATTGATGCTCATGTTGCATGGGTTTCCTGAGTTTTGGTATTCGTGGCGCCATCAAATTCCCGAATTTTCCCAAGATTATAAAGTTGTTGCTTTAGATCTACGTGGCTACAACGACAGTGATAAACCCAAAGATTTATCTGCTTATAGCATGAAAGAATTGATCCAAGATATTCGAGGGGTAATTATAGGCTTAGGATATGATCATTGTACCTTAGTGGCTCACGATTGGGGTGGGGCGATCGCTTGGAATGTTGCCTATACTTATCCGGAAATGGTTGATAAATTAATCGTGATGAATTTGCCCCATCCGGCGAAGTTTGCTCAGGGGTTATGGACGATTGATCAGTTACAAAAAAGCTGGTATATCTTTTTCTTTCAACTCCCTATTTTACCTGAGTTATTGTTACAATCCGATGATTATCGAGCGATTGCTTCTGCTTTTGTTAACATGGCAATTGACAAAAGTGCTTTTACTTCTAATGACTTAGAAATGTACAAAAATGCAGCCGCTAAACGAGGTGCGTTAACCGCGATGATCAACTATTATCGCAATGTTTTTCCCGCGTTTTTTAATCCCCCAGATCGACCACAATGGGGTTTATTAACGGTTCCGACCTTGATGATTTGGGGAGAAAATGATGCAGCTTTAGGTAAAGAATTAACCGAGGGAACGGAAGAATATGTACAGAATTTTCGGATTCGTTATATTCCTAACTGTAGCCATTGGGTACAACAAGAACGTCCTGAATTAGTGAATCAATATATGCGAGAATTTTTGAGTGATTAGGCTGAATATTTGAGTCTATTTTTAAAAGGGTGCTTGAAAAATTGCTGAGTTTTTAAGTAGAATTTCGGGGAAATATACCTCTAATTGTTTGGGAAAATTGAGCGGTTCAAGACATCATCAACGGTGAAGGAGTCAATTGCCAATAATTTGATCAATTCTTCTCCGGTTTGTGCTATAGTTAAAATGAGAGAATCTGGGCGCCGGGAGATGGCTAACTGTTCCCAGGTCAAGCCGCCATCGAGAACGATTAGATCTTGACCATCCTCAAAGTCAAGCAACAGATCCAAACCTGAACCTGGTGATACAAAAAAGCGATCGCCTCCTTCCCCACCTGACAAGGTATCCTCCCCCTCTTCTCCCACTAACCAGTCATCTCCATCCCCTCCTGAAAGGCGATCGTTTCCTTCACCTGCATCTAGGGTGTCATCCCCGATATCCCCAAAAATTTGATCGTCTCCCTGGTTTCCATCTAGCCAGTCGTTTCCAACCCCACCATACAGAATATCATTCTCACTATTACCAGACAGTGTATCGTTTCCTTCATTTCCCCATAGCGTATCATTTCCCCCATTTCCCTCGATCCAGTCTTCTTCGAGGTTTCCTTCAATATAATCATTATCGATACCCCCTTGCAAAGTATCTTCACCCTTCCCCCCATGCAAGGTATCGTTTCCTTCATCTCCTGCTAAATAGTCGGCTTCGGTATTTCCATTGATCCAGTCGTTTCCGTCATCCCCAAAAATGCGATCGCTTCCCGAACCTCCATACAGATGATCTTCTCCATTTTCACCAGAAATATAATCATTTTCCTGATCTCCAAACCCTTGATCATCACCTAAACCCATTTGGAGAGTATCATTTCCCTCTCCACCGTGAAGGGTATCGTTTCCTTCATCTCCACTGAGATAGTCGTCATTTTCATTTGCGATCGCAATATCGTCACCTTCACCCGCAAACAGGCTATCTCTCCCTAATAAACCGAAAATTTGGTCATCTGCGGATGTTCCCATAATGCGATCTGAAGCATTCGTCGGAAATGCGATCGCTTCTCCTTCTAATTCTACATCGAATTTCAGATCAAAAGGTCGGTTCGGGGGTGTGATAGGAGGAATGTAAGCAGTCAGATCAAAGAGATCCGATGAACCAGGAACCTCAAAGATAGCAGTGGGTTGGGGTTCAAAAGTGGGTTCTGGAGTCGCTTCAATAGTTGGTGTTGGTGTTGGAATTATTTCAACAGTTGGTGTTGCTTCAACAGTTGGTGTTGGTGTTGGAATTATTTCAACAGTTGGTGTTGGAGTTGGTTCAACAGTTGGAGTTGGTTCAACAGTTGGAGTTGGAGTTAGTTCAACAGTTGGAGTTGGAGTTGGAATTATTTCAACAGTTGGAGTTATTTCAACAGTTGGTGTTGGAGTTGGAATTATTTCAACAGTTGGTGTTGGAGTTGGAATTATTTCAACAGTTGGTGTTGGTTCAACAGTTGGAATTATTTCAACAGTTGGAGTTGGAGTTGGTTCAACAGTTGGTGTTGGTTCAACAGTTGGAGTTGGAGTTGGTTCAATAGTTGGTGTTGGTTCAATAGTTGGTGTTGGAATTATTTCAACAGTTGGTGTTGGTTCAATAGTTGGTGTTGGAGTTATTTCAATAGTTGGTGTTGGAATTATTTCAACAGTTGGTGTTGGTTCAATAGTTGGTGTTGGAGTTGGTTCAATAGTTGGTGTTGGAGTTGGTTCAATAGTTGGAGTTGGTTCAACTATCGGAGTTGGAGTTGGTGTTGGTTCAATAGTTGGAGTTGGTTCAACAGTTGGAGTTATTTCAATAGTTGGAGTTGGTTCAATAGTTGGTGTTGGTTCAACTATCGGAGTTGGAGTTGGAGTTGGTTCAACTGTTGGAAGATCATCACTAATAATAGTCAGAGTGGTTGTACCAGGTGAACCCAATATTAGTTTTTGACTAGGGTTCGGGTTTGTGAGTGCAAAATTAACCGTTTCATCTTCTTCTATATCTTGATCATCTAAAATAGGAATGCTGATGATTTTTTGCGTTTCTCCAGGGTTAAAAGTAAGAACTCCGCGAGTAGCTGTGTAGTCGTCTCCTGCTGTTGCTGTTCCTCCCATCGTAGTATAGTCAATACTAACCGGAATACTCACAACTTGATCAAGATTCACTACTATTTCAACAAAACTATCCGTTTCTTTAACAGTATAAGTAGTCTGTTCTAGACTAACCGTTGCAGTCTTATTATCCGTGATTATTAATTCTGCGGTGTCACTTGTTCCGAGAGTCGCACCAGTAGGGTTAGAAAGTTGCAAGTCTACCGTTTCATCTGCTTCTATAATATCATCATTGTGAATCGGAACTGTAAAACTTTTTTCAGTTTCTCCGGGGTTAAAGGTTAGAGAGCCTGTTTTTTCAGTGTAGTCTGTTCCTGCTATTGCTGTTCCGTTTGCGGTAGAATAAATAACACTAATAGCTGAACTAGATGGGTTACTCAGACTGATATTAATCGTTGCAGTTTCCGCAAGTTCGCTAACAGTATAGATAGTCTGTTCAAAATCAATAATAGGAAGCGGATCATCGTTGGCGATCGCAACGGTTAGAGGAGAATTATTAAAAGTCTTTGTTTCCGATGAAGTGAGACTAAGTTCGAGAGTTTCTTCGGGTTCAAATATTTCATCTCCTAAAATATCTACTGTCAGGGTTTGAGTTGTTTCTCCAACCTCAAAGGTAATGTTTCCGCTTTTATTGACAACCGTTCCCCCAAGCCGAATATTATCATAATCTATTTCAGGAGTCGCCGTACCTTGCAGGGTATAATTAATCTGACTCTGTTGACTCTGATTTCCAGTTCGAGTTATAGTATAAGTAACCGTTTGACTGCTAGTATTTCCTTCAGTTATTTCTGTAGGGTTAACCGATAAACTGTAACTAATCTCATTATCTGCAATATCAACCTCAACATTTCCCACCCCAATATTATCGTAATTTCCATCATTGCTAGTAACGGCATGAATTAGGGTTTGGCTGTGGTTTCCTTCAAGAACCGTATCATCTATTACTGTAATAGTAACCGTTTGGGGAATATTCCAGTTTGTCTCATCAAAAATAACAGAAGAAACTGCTTGAACCTGGCTTCCCGTATCAATAGAAATACTAACAGGTTGAGTCGGTTGGGTGGCGAGTTTAAGGGTGTAAGTTGTTGTCTCTCCTTCGCTAATATCGAGGGTGTTCTGAGTTACAATAACTTGAGGAGTATTATTATCAATGAGAGTCGTAGTTACCGTTTTAGTTTCCGTCTCCGTGCCGTTGATAATGTTATCAATACTAACTTCTACCGTTTCGTTTACTTCGGCGAGATTATCTATCTTTCCGGTTAACGTAATGCTGTTTTCAATCTCCCCTGCTGGAATAATGATCGATGTATTATTAGCCGTGTAGTCTACCCCAAACGTTGCGGTTCCTCCAAAGTTTAAATGAACCGTTACATCTTGGCTTGAAACAGCATCTAAACTCGCAGTAATAGTGGTTGTATTTGCAGTTTCAGAAAAAACAGCATCACTCAAACTGAGGCTAACATGAGGAGGAGGATCAATATCTACCAGCGTAATAGTATGAGTTGAAGTTCCCCCAACTGTCGCGTTAGTTGGTGTTTCTAAGTTGAAAATAATCGTTTCATCGACTTCATCGAGGTTATCTTGACTCAAATTCAGTGAAATAATGGCTTGAGAATTTCCCGCAGGGATGATAATTGAACTTAGGTTAATAGTATAGTCGCTGTTATTGGTTGCTGTTCCTGTCACCGCAAACGGAACCGTAATATTAACTCCCGCTACAGCAGACAGTTGAATAATAGCTGTTATTGTTTCCCCTTCTTCACCGCTTTGGTTAGCCGTTGCAAAATTAACTGTCGGAGCAGTATCATTATCTTGAATAGTACCCTCTCCGGTTCCATCCGTTATCCCTGCATTCGATGGGTTGCTGAGAACTAAATTAAACGTTTCATCTGCTTCAAATAAGCTATCTCCCGTGATACTAACGTTAACAGTTTTACTCGTTTCTCCTGGTTCAAATGTCAGACTTCCTGTTTTTGAGGTGTAGTCTGTTCCTGCGGTGGCGGTAGCATTTTCGGTACTGTAGTTAACTGTAACCGTTTTACTGGTTGGATGAGAAAGACTAACGGTAAAAGTAGTATTGACAGTTCCGCTATCCGGTTCTAAACTATTAACATCATTCACCAATAAATTCGGAATTTCACCCAGAGAATTCGCTGATTTTGGTGTACCATAGATCAGGTTATTATTCGCATCAATACCGTTAATTGTTAGTCCATCATTAGTACGCCAATTATTATCATCTCCGGGTAGAGTCGGATCGATCCGTTCCATTGTAAAACGAACTGGGTTTTTATTGTCACCGGCTACCCAACCTCCACCATCCTCATTCACAATATCAATAATAGTCCCATCAGGAGATTTTAAAGTTAGAGTTTCTCCCTCATTTCCTAACGCTCCTGTATAAATCAAGTCTGCTGTGATATTATTAACAGTAGTCTCATCTGTTCGTTCTAGTAATAAATAACCTTCAGGTGCGATAATTGTTCCATTGGGAATTGTTTTATTAGGAATTCCGTCACTCGCTTCCAATTTCCAACCACTCAAGTTAATGCTTGTATAACCTGGGTTGTACAGTTCGATCCATTCATCATTAACGCTATTCGCTGTTCCCATCCAAGCAATTTCATTAATGACAACACTCAAGGGTAAAATTGCTTCATAAGCACCAATATCAGGTAAACTATCTCTAGATATTCCCCGTTGATCGGTTGTTTTTGCAGTAGATAGATCGGCTGTATTAATAGCAAGACTTCCCGATAATAAACTATGAGTCGGAGTTGAACCTCCGTTATTAACAAGTGTAGAATTGAGTCCAACTTCTGCAAAAGTTCCGGTTAAGTTATTGGTTTGAGTGTTTCCAACCAAAGTATTATTTTGATTTCCCGCTAAAATACTATTGCTGAGAACATTAACAGTATTTAGGTTGTCAATAGCATAACCTTGATTTCCCGCAATTGTGCTATGATTAATCTTGTTAACAACTCCTGTATTAACAATCCCCGAAACTGGGTTACTGCTAATGGTGCTATTTTCTATTGTTAATGTTCCCGTCGTATTAACAATAGCACTGGGAAAAATCCCCCCAGGGATCGCACTATTATTACTAACGGTACTTTCTGTTAAACTTAAAATACCCTCATTGCGAATAGCACTCCCATTTTTACCAGTATTTCCATCAAACCAACTCTTGCTAAGAGTAACAGTGCCATTCGTTGTATTAATCAGTCCCCCACCGCCACTCGCCTCGCTACTATTACCTTGAGCAACGTTGTTAATAATGCTACTATTTATAATAGTCAGAGTTCCATCATTGCCAATTCCTCCCCCATCATCGTTTGAAACATTATTGCGAATAATCGTTTGATTTAGGGTAAGATTTTCTTGATTATAAATTCCGCCCCCATCTTCGCTTCCGGTGACTGTTCCCTTTTCAAGGGTTAATCCCTGGATGATGACATTAATTTGGTCATTTGTGTTATCATCAATCAGAAAAACACGGGAATTGTTGTTCCCGCTAATAAGAATATCAGTTTCTAAACCGTTAATTGTGAGAGCGCTGGTAATGACCAGTTGCGAACCGTTTAGAGTTATGGTAGAATTAGCTAGGCTAGGATGAAATACAATCGTATCTCCTGTAGAATCGTTGTTAGCAGTAATAATAGCTTCTCGTAGGGTAACTAAGCCATCCCCCGCTATCGTGTTATCCGCATTACTATTGACAGTAATAGTAGCGAATACTCCGGGATAAGTTTGCTTAAAAGTCTCTGAAAAAATTGGGTAAATCGTTTGTTTTCCCGTCTTCCAGTCAAAATTCCAACTTCCCCCAAACTTAGGGTTTCCCACTCGCTGGGAAGATGCAATAATCTCTATTCCTAGAATATCACTCAGTTGTTTTAAGAAATTTTGACCTTCTTTCCCGGCTGCGACTTCACATCCATATAAGACTAAAATACTCCCATGCTGGGAAGATGACGGAAACCAAGACTTAAGTCTAGAAGTATAGCCAGGGAGGGTGTGAGAATTTAGCTGAACATTCCCTAAGTTCAAGCATCCGGGTGAACCGTGACTAATCAGGTGAACGGAAGCAAAAGCTGGGTATTGTTTGAGGATTTCCGCTATTTGGATAATAGCATTGCGATCGCGATCAAGCAAGACTATTTCTGTTCCTGGACTAATCCCCGAGATCAGATCAGGATAATCGTTTATGCTAGAATCAATCAGGGCAATAGCAGAGTCAGAACAGAGATTAGGATGAGCGAATGGGGCTAAGACTAGAGGATTTATAGTTGTTAAAACGCTATTTTTACGCATCGCAAAGGCTTAGAGAATTAGTAATCAAAAAAGACGCTTTGAATTGTTTTCAGGCGATATTTTCAATGAGGGTAGGGTTTACTCCTATTTTTGCTAGATTCCTAGAACGAACAAAGTAAACATTTCAAGAGTTTTTCTCGAATCAAGTTTAACTCTCGTTTTCGTTTTAATATTTGATGAGATTTGAGGCTAAGAGGAAAATGCAAGAGATAGAAACAAAAACCTCGAGATTACGATTGATTTCGAGTTGAGTATTAATAATGGCTCAAAACAATTACCCAGATCTTGTCTATCATACCATCAAGCTTACAAAAAATACAAGATATAGCAGAAGTCAGGAGACAGGAGACAGGAGACAGAATTGAAACCTTTATCATAAAAGGATTTGACAGAAAAACAGTGTCCTAATCAACTCTTTCTCTGCTATAAAACCGTGTCATTTTAGGGTTTGGGTGTGATCCGTAACCCCCGCTTAACCTCTGTCAAAATCCTCGCTAATGTGATAACGAATGTCAAGTTATATGAATTTTTGATGCTTTTTTAAGGACGAACATACCGCAAACGAGCGAGAAAAGAGGGACGTTTAAGCTGAGTCACGACTTCTTCTAAAGGCAAAATCCGCACTTTATTACGATGTAAAACATTCACTTGATAAACCTTCTTATTGTTGATATCAAGTCCAGTTAACCAACCACTTTTAGCATGATAAACTCCTGTGTCAATCCCTAACCATCCTTGTCCCTGAACTAAAGTTCCGGGTTCTATGCCATCAAACGTAAACGTAATCGTATGACCAATAATAATCAATTTATTGTTAAAATAGGGCTTAGGGATATTATGAAATTCGCGTCTGATCCAGCAAAATTCAGCTTCAGTTTGTTGAGAAAGAGGCAGATTGGGATGAATTCCCGCATGAACTAACCAGACATCTCCTAAGTCTAAAAAAACCGGAAGTGATCGCATCCACTGAAGATGATCACGGGGCATCATACCCGCTTCTTGATAACTGTTAATCGTCGAATGTCCGCCACTATAAAGCCAAGCCTGCCAAGCCGAAGTATTTTTTCCAACTTCCGGTAAGGCATTTAACATCAATTGTTCGTGGTTTCCCATCAAACAACGATAAGGACTATTTTTAACAAAATCGACGACTTGAGCGCTTTTTGGGCCACGATCTACTAAATCTCCGAGAAAATAGACCTGATCTTCTTCTCCAGGAGCAAGTTTTTCGAGAAGCGTCATCATGCCATCATAATGCCCATGTACATCACCAATGATCAGGCGTCGGTTTGGCATTGTCTTTCACCGGGGGTTCCTCTATGAAAAATGGAGATCAGGCTTTATCGACTCAGAGCATTCAGAAAGCTTTGCAGTCCCGCCAGAAAGCTTTGCTTTTTCGGCTGAGGTTTGGCGGACTCGGTAGAATCTCCCTGGCTTGGGCTAGTTCCTGCTAATATTTGATCGAGCTGATCTCCAACGGGCTTAGTTTGTTCTTGAGTAATAAGCTGATATTCTCCGTCAATTTCTTGCCAGACTTCCCATAAAGAGGGATAACAGCGATAGAGTACGACATCACCTTCTAAGGGTCTGAGATAATAGCAGGATTCAATCGTATTAATAAACCGTTCACGCAAGGCGCGAGCAGCATAGCCTATACCTATAATAGCAACATCTTCTAAGCGAGGATTAAGTAAAATCGTGGCGCGATCACCTGCTAACCGAGATAATTTTTCGACTTGTTCCACCTCCACCGCAGCCGGAGAAACCACCAAAAACCGTCCATCATCGTCTTGAAGACGGCTTTCTATCGGAGAACGACTACTTCCGAGATCGCTAACTCGAAACGGGGTTTCTCCCCAATCTCGACGGGCTAATGCAGCCGCCCCGGTATCTGGAAAAAAGACTTTCAGAATCAGATCAGATTGTTCAATAGCCGGAATAAATTGTTGAGCAATGGCTTGAGCTTGTAGTTCAATTTCTGGAAAAACTAACTCCACTTGCAGCAGTTTATAACCGTCATTGAGAGCGGCTTGAGTTGCTTGAGTGGCCTGTTCTACAGCTTCTTCTATACTTGTGGGTAATTGCGTCATAAACGGTCAAGGTTTACCTAGAATCTTGTTAAAAATCGAATTTCTTTAGGTATTGTATCTTAATTTGAATTCTTGAAATTAGGTAATTTGTAGGGGCGGGTTCCCCATAAATGGATGTCTTCTCAGCAACAGTCTGCATAAACCCGCCCCCTTCAACCTAGTTCTATGTGCAAGGACTGAGGCTTTTAGATAGAAATTAAAATCCCTCGGGTTCCCCATAAATGGATGTCTTCTCAGCAACAGTCTGCATAAACCCGCCCCCTTCAACCTAGTCCTATGTGCAAGGACTGAGGCTTTTAGATAGAAATTAAAATCCCTGTTGAGTTGAGGGCGGGTTTATCTAAGTTGTTTCTGGGAAATATAGATTTTTGCGGAACCCGCCCCTACCCGTTTACACCCTAACAACAACAGGTAAAGGTTTGAGTCGTTGGAGAATTTGTTTTAAAACCATTGCTGTCCAATCAATATCCGCTTCTGTCGTGTCTCGTCCTAAAGTCAGGCGAATTCCCCCTAAAGCCGTTTTTTCGTCATATCCCATCGCCAATAAAATCGGACTCGGGCTGAGTTTCCCACTATGACAAGCCGAACCTGCACTAATACCAATTCCAGCGAGATTCATTTGTCTAACGAGGGTTTTTCCGGTAATAGGTGATAAACTTTCCCCCATTTGCGGCTTTAAACAAAAACTAACATGATGGGGTAATCGGTGAATGCGATCGCCTGTGGGAATTAAATCCGGGACATCAGCTAATAAATCAAACAAGCGATCGCGTAACTGAATTAACCGAGGAGTTTCTGTTACCATATCTTCTAGTGCGAGTACGGCCGCAACTCCAAACCCCACAATCCCCGGAACCGCTTCAGTTCCAGAGCGTAACTTCGTTTCTTGGCCTCCTCCGGTTAACAGAGGTTTGAGTTCAACTCCGGGCTTGACGTAAAGGGCGCCGCTTCCTTGAGGGCCATAAAGTTTGTGACTGGAAAGCGATAATAAATCAACCGGTAAAGTTTGAACATTGATCGGTATTCGTCCAGCGACTTGTACCGCATCGATATGAAATAAAACCCCATGAGATCGGGCAATTTTGCCTAACGCTTCAATCGGTTGTAACGTGCCGATTTCACTTTGTCCGTAAATCACCGATACTAAGACAGTATTGGGTTGTATTGCCGCTTGCAAGTCTAACGGATGAACCCTCCCCAGGCGATCCACTGGCAGACGTGTTACCTGCCATCCCCATTGTTCCAGTAATTTTGCAGGTTCGGCGATCGCGGAATGTTCGACACTGGAAATAATCAGATGTTGAGGCGTAGAATAACATCGAGCCACGCCCATAATAGCCATGTTATCGGCTTCAGTACCGCCTGATGTAAAAATAATTGATTCAGGGGGAGCGTTAATCAGATGAGCAACTTGGCTTCTAGATTTTTCTAACACGGTTGCTGACCTTTGACCCCATTCATGTAAGCTGGAAGGATTGCCCCATTGTTGCGTGAGAACGGCTTGCATCGCGGCGATCGCTTCGCAACGAGTAGGTGTGGTTGCACTATAGTCTAAGTAGATTTGCATAGGTTTATTGGTTTCTTTTCAGTCTGAATGAGAAAGGCTAATTTTTGGGGAACTCAGAAACACCTTGATTCGTCTACAATAGCGTTGGATCAATCTCCTGGCTTACAAACGTTGTAATCTTCGTGAGAGAGAATTCTCTGAGGGACTACAAAATTGCCGCTATCTTGACAAAGCATCCGATAGTTGCGAGTCACGGGAATACTGATAATAAAGCGATTATGTCGCAGTCGTTTCCCACCAAAGTCACGGTAGGTTTTATCATCGCTTAATCCGGCTAGAATCGCCCGTGCTTTAATGACCACATAATCAGGTAAGCCTCTGAGATCGATGATATCTTGCTCGAAGGACGCTTCCCATTCTTGCTTTTTATTTCGTTTCTCTGCTAGCTCTTGATCTTCTCGCTGTTCTACCATTTGCTGGTGTTTACACCGATGGCAGATTTGTCCATATCCCTTGTGGCCACACTGAAATGTTCTCTTTCTTCTAGGCATAACACTAATGTGAGGGTTCTGACCCAGGTCGTGCGAACAAAATAGGAAGTCCTACAACCCTTGTACGACTAAAGGTTGCGGGATATTATGCAAAACTAACTTTGCACAGATTTAAGTTAAGCTCTATTTAATAGATTACCTGCCTTCCGAGACATCCCCCAAGCGGATGTGTTTGAAAAACTCACTCTTGTTAGTCCCAATGTTAAAAGTGTAGAATATCAACGGGTTTGAAGAGATTTGGGAAATATTAAGATTCTCAACCTCAACAATATCCCTCAAAAGCTGACATTCTCAGGAAAACTGGACAGAATAAACCTTCGTCAGAGAATTTGTTAATCTCAATAACAATCTATCCTCAGACGGTTGACTGCTGACTAAAATAATATTTATATACCAGTCGAAGCCGAGATTAGGACACTGTTTTTCTGTCAAATCCTTTTATGATAAAGGTTTCAATTCTGTCTCCTGTCTCGGTGTCTCCTGACTTCTGCTATAAATGATCGCTCATTCCATAAACCCGTGCATTTACTTCAGAAAAATAGACTAATTATCGGTTTAGCAGTCGTCTTAGTTATATTTCTTTTCAGCCGTTGTTTGATGGATAAAAAAACGTCTCAATCGGCTTTAAAACCGCTTCTTGAAACCTTAACTCAAGATCCTTTAATTCAAGCTTACTTTAATCAATCTCAGGCTTCTGTTTATACCGAACCCTATCGCCAACAAACTCGCCTGGGAGATGATCTCGAACAAATTATTATCGATAGGATTAAAACGGCAACTTCTACTATAGATGTCGCTGTTCAAGAATTCCGTTTACCTCAACTAGCAGAAGTTCTCGTTAACCAACATCAAGCAGGGGTTAAAGTTAGAATCATCCTAGAAAATAATTATAGTCGTCCCTGGAGTCGTTTAACAGAAAATGAAGTCAATCAACTCTCCGAACAAGAACGCGATCGCTATTTAGAATTTGTTAAATTAGTTGATATTAATCAAGATGGTCAACTTTCTACAGAAGAAATCAATCAACGCGATGCTTTAGTTATCATCAATAATGCCAAAATTCCCTGGATAGACGATACCGCAGATGGTTCAAAAGGATCAGGGTTAATGCACCATAAATTTGTGATTGTTGATGGTAAAACTATCATTCTCACTTCCGCTAATTTTACCCTCAGTGATATTCATGGAGACTTAGACGAACCGGAAAGTCGCGGAAATGCCAATAATTTATTAAAAGTTGAAAGTTCCCAATTCGCCCGTTTATTCACTCAAGAATTTAATTTGATGTGGGGAGATGGCCCTGGGGGTGAACTTGATAGCCAATTTGGAACCAAAAAACCCTATCGTCGGGTTGAAGATGTTACCGTTGGAAATACCCCTATTTTAGTTCAATTTTCACCCACTCCTCGCAGTCAAACTTGGGAAAATAGTGTTAATGGTTTAATTGCTAAAACGTTAACTGAAACCAAACAATCAATCAATTTTGCATTGTTTGTTTTTTCAGAACAAAGGTTAGTTGATATGATGGAAACAACCGTTCAACGTTCGATAAAATTACGGGGAATCATTGACCCGGGTTTTGCTTATCGGGACTATAGCGAAATGTTAGATATGATGGGTATTGCTGCGGTGAATAACTGCAAATATGAGGAGAAAAATCGTCCTTGGAAACAACCCATTTCAACCGTTGGCGTTCCCAATTTACCCCCCGGAGATAAGTTACATCATAAGTTCGGAATTGTTGATAATGAAGTTGTTATTACAGGTTCTCAAAACTGGACAGAAGCCGCCAATACAACCAACGATGAAACCTTAATTGTGATTAAAAATCCCACAGTTGCAGCCCATTTTAACCGAGAATTTAATCGACTCTATGATACCGCAACATTAGGAATTCCTGGGGGAATGTTGGCAAAAATTCAACAAGAGATAGAAGCTTGTCAAGGAAAAATTGAAAGCGTCTCAAAGCCTCCCCGTTGGAGTTTAGGATACAAAATTAACTTAAATACCGCCACTTTAGAAGAATTAGAAACTTTACCCGGCGTTGGCCCCAAATTAGCCCAACGTATTATTCAAACCCGTCAACAACAACCGTTTACTTCCCTAGAAGACTTCCAACGAGTCCCCGGAGTTGGGCCAAAAATGATTGAAAAATTACGAGATCAGGTAACATGGTAGGGATGCTACATCATTTTGAAATTTAGTTAAAATTATCAGTAGAGGTTTATCAACTCAAATCATGGAAAATACCGCAAATCAACAATTTAAAATAACCCAGCTTACAGCAGTTAATGTTGCTAAAGCAATACCAATTTTCTTGTTAATTGGCTGTGCAATCTTGTTTGGAATTCACGATGTGCGGCAAGTCATTTATCTCTGTTTGCATATTAGTTATTGTGTTTGGTGGTTGGTTGAACAATGGTTTTATCCAAAGCGTGGAGAGATGTTATTTAATGAACCTGCTGGAGTGTTTGAATTTATATTCATCCTCTTCTATGTGGGGTTTCTTTACACACTTCCGGGTTATTTAGCCTTTGTTAACCCCGAACCCATTTCAATGATTACGGTTGGAATTGCTTTACCTCTGTTCTTTTTTGGCAGTTTAATTAATGCCAGTGCGGACGCACAAAAATTAACCGCAAAAGAGTTCGGTGCGGGTTTGGTTCAAGATAATATTTGGCGACTTTCTCGCAATATTAACTACTTCGGAGATTTGATGAGATATCTCAGTTTTGCCGTGGTTGCGGGTTCGCTCTGGGCTTATATTGTACCGGGGCAAGTCATGGCACTTTATCTACTAAGAATGAATCAAAAAGACCTCAGCATGAGCGAAAAATATCCCGAATATCAGGAATACAAACAAAATACTCGCAGATTGATTCCCTTTATTTGGTAATTTTCATTAGGATTAAAAGAGATGAGGTAAAAGTATTAATACAATCCTCATCTTTTTTGTTATAATCAAAATAATTCCTGAGTCTGTTGAGAATTATGGCGATCGCAACTCCTAAACGTTTTACAGTAGCAGAATATCACCGTTTAACTGAACTCGGATTTTTTACCGAAGATGATCGGGTTGAACTTATTAGCGGAGAATTTTTTGATATGGCGGCGAAAGGAACCCCTCACGCTGTTTGTGAGACTCGTTTAGAACGGGAATTATACAAGCTTATTGGAGACAAAGCAACTCTCAGAGGACAACAACCGATTATTTTATCTTCCAATAGCGAACCAGAACCGGATCGGGTTATTGTTGTTAACCGTGAAGATGATTATTTAAGTTCTCATCCAACGGCTGAGGATATTTTACTGCTAATTGAGATATCTGATTCATCTTTAGATTATGATCAAGAAATCAAGTTAATGGCTTATGCTGAAAATCATATCAAAGATTATTGGATTTTTAACTTAATTGATTATCAACTGGAATGTTACAACGAACCCTATCAAAAACTTGATCAATCTTTTGGTTATCGTCGCAAGTTAATTATGTTACCGAATGAAAGCGTTATTTTACCTTGTTTTCCAGAATTATCCTTAGAATTATCAAAAATATTTCCACCTCAGTTTAACTCTTAAATTACAGTAATATTTTCATAACTTGAGTAACTTCTTCTTGCAAGTCCTCTACAGTCATGGTTTCATCAAAAGGACTAATTTTATATTCACGCATTATATTAGATAATTGTCCGCGATTAATTTTTAACATTTCTGCGGCACGTCCAGCACTAATTTCAGCATGGCGTAGCAAGTCCATAACAAAGGCTTCTTTTGCTTTTTCTTGGGCGGCGAGAAATCGTTCTTCAGTGATAAATTCTGGAATCTCTGTAATGGTAAAAGTTACTTCCCGTTTCCGAAATGACATTTTTTTACCTCAGAATACTCAAATTTTAACTTCGTTTATCTAATAATATAATACATTTTAAAGCCGATAGGCGATTAACTTACCACAATCTGAGATAATAGTATGTTGCTCTCTACAGGAAATCAAAACCATGCGACTCTCGAAAATGTTATTTGTAACGTTGCGTGAAGATCCAGCCGAAGCCGAAATACCCAGTCATAAACTCTTGGTTCGTGCGGGTTATATTCGTCGCATTGGAAGCGGAATATATGCCTATCTTCCCCTCATGTGGCGGGTTTTGCAGAAAGTTTCGCAAATTGTCCGCGAAGAAATGAACGCCACCGGCGCCGAAGAATGTTTGCTACCTCAAGTTCAACCTGCGGAGTTGTGGCAAGAGTCCGGTCGATGGGATACTTATACTAAAGCAGAAGGGATTATGTTTGCTTTAACCGATCGCCGTAACCGAGATTTAGCCTTAGGGCCAACTCACGAAGAAGTGATCACAACTATTGCTAAAGAAATGATCCGTTCCTATCAACAACTTCCCCTACATTTATATCAAATTCAAACCAAATTTCGGGATGAAATTAGACCGCGTTTTGGGTTAATGCGGGGACGAGAATTTATAATGAAAGATGGCTATTCGTTCCATACTGATGAAGACAGTTTGAAAGAAACCTATAAAGCGATGGATCAAGCCTATCGTAATATGTTACGGCGCTGTGGGTTAGCATTTCGGGCGGTAGAAGCAGATTCTGGGGCGATAGGCGGATCGGGTTCTCAAGAGTTTATGGTGTTAGCGGAAGCGGGAGAAGATGAAGTTCTCTACACCGAAGATGGCAAATATGCAGCCAACGTTGAAAAGGCGGTTTCTCTCCCTGCTGATGCCGAACCTTCGGCGTTTAAAACCTATGAAAAACGAGAAACACCGAATACAGCAACCATAGAAACGCTGTGTAATTTTCTCAAATGTTCGCCGACGCAAATTGTGAAAAATGTTCTTTATCAGGCTGTTTTTGATAACGGGATGACGGTGTTAGTATTGGTGAGTATTCGGGGCGATCAAGATGTTAATGAGGTGAAGTTGCAAAATGAGTTAACTAAATTAACGAGTCAATATCAAGCAAAAGCCTTAATTTCCTTAACGGTTCCTGATGAGGAAGCACAACAAAAATGGGCAGCTAAACCGTTACCTTTGGGTTATATTGCACCCGATTTAGCGGATGATTATATAACCGGAAGTAAGCAGGTTAACGCTAAGTTTTTACGAATGGTTGATCAGACGGCTGTAGAGTTGGATAATTTTGTAACGGGGGCGAATGAGTCGGGATATCACGTTGTTGGGGCGAACTGGAAAAAAGAGTTTGAATTGCCTAAACTTGTAGTCGATATTAGAACTGCAAAAGCAGGCGATCGCGCAGTTCACGACGCCAAACAAATCTTAGAAACAGCCAGAGGAATTGAAGTCGGTCATATCTTCCAATTGGGAACAAAATATTCTAAAATAATGGGAGCAACCTGTACGAATGAAAAGGGCGAAGAAATTCCCTTAGTCATGGGGTGTTATGGGGTTGGGGTGTCGCGTTTAGCCCAGTCTGCGGTTGAACAATCTTATGATAAAGATGGGATTATTTGGCCTGTAGCGATCGCACCTTATCATGCTATTGTTACGATTCCTAACATTAACGATAGTGAGCAGGTAGAAGTGGCAGAAAATCTGTATAATCAGCTAAATAAAGCCGGAATAGAGACATTACTGGATGATCGCGACGAACGAGCCGGAGTCAAGTTCAAAGACGCGGATTTGATCGGGATTCCCTATCGGATTGTAACAGGGCGATCGCTCAAATCGGGTAAAGTGGAGATTGTTGAACGAGCTACCCACAATTCCCAAGAAGTCGCCATAGAAGATGTCGTCAAATATCTCCAGCAGTCCATCGCAGCAGCAATAGACAGTGAACAGTGACCAGTTATCAGTGACCAGTGGGGACAGTTATCAGTGACCAGTGACCAGTGACCAGTGGGGACAGTTATCAGTGACCAGTGACCAGTGACCAGTGGGGACAGTGAACAGTAACCAGTGACCAGTGACCAGTGACCAGTTAGCAGTTAAAGACTTCCCCTCTTGCCTGTTGCCTGTTGCCTGTTGCCTAAATTGCCATTTTTGTTACCGATACATGGTATTATCAGTGATGGCTTGCAGAGCGCAGCCAAAAACCCAAGTTTGAGTTTGTGAGTTTTGTTACCTTGTCTGACTCCATAGTTGAAACCACACCCCCCGTAGAGAACAGTTCCGACTCAGGCGTGCTTAATCCTGAACCGGACCCCTCCATGCAGGAGTATTATCAGCTCCAGCAGGACTTGCTAATCGTGACGGTTATATTGACAGGCGTTATTTTTGTGACGGTCTGCTTTTTTTATCCGCTCAAGATTGCTCTAAATTATTTATTAGGAGCGGTTGTAAGTGTGGTTTACTTAAGAATGTTAGCAAAAGACGTTGAGAAACTGGGTAGACAGCAACAACGTCTGAGCAAAGCTCGGTTAGGTATATTTATTGGGTTGATTGTTGTTGCAACTCAATGGAATAGCTTATCGATTCTGCCCATCTTTTTGGGATTTCTGACGTACAAAGCTGCGCTCATTCTGTATGTGCTGAAAACAGCACTGATGCCAGAGAGCTAGTCTGTTGCAGGCAAAGTCAGACTTGGGGCCTGTACTTGTAAGGGGAAGCCTTTTGAATGCAAATGCTTGAATCTTTCAACGCTATTAACTGTTTTCCCCTCGCCAGTTTGGAAGTCGGTCAGCACTTCTACTGGGAGCTGGGCAATCTAAGAGTACACGGACAGATTTTCCTCACCTCTTGGTTTGTGATAGCGGTGCTAATGTTGGCTGCTATTTTAGCAACGACCAACATTCAGCGTATTCCCAGTGGAATGCAAAATTTCATGGAGTTTGTCCTGGAATTTGTTCGCAACCTGGCTAAAGACCAAATCGGGGAAAAAGAATATCGCCCCTGGGTACCGTTTGTTGGTACATTATTTTTGTTCATCTTTGTGTCGAACTGGTCAGGGGCATTAGTTCCTTGGAAGCTCATTGAGCTACCCGCAGGAGAACTTGCCGCTCCGACGAGTGACATTAACACAACGATAGCATTAGCACTGCTGACCTCCGGGGCGTATTTTTACGCAGGTATTAGCAAAAAAGGCGTTGTCGGCTACTTTGCTGATTATGCCAAGCCAGTACCTTTTCTTGCCCCCTTCCGGGTGATTGAAGATTTCACCAAGCCTCTTTCTCTGAGCTTCCGTCTGTTCGGTAACGTGTTGGCGGATGAATTAGTAGTAGCGGTGTTGGTATTTCTGGTACCTCTATTTATTCCCCTGCCGTTGATGGTCTTGGGTTTATTCCTCGGTTCCATTCAGGCACTGATTTTTGCCACTCTAGCAGCTAACTATATTGGGGAAGCTCTAGAAGGGCATGGTGAAGAACATCACTAAAGTGAAAACTGAGTAGACCTCAAAATTCTCAGCCGAGATGAATAGTGCTGAGAGTGGAAAAGAGAATGTTGATTTGTATTGTCTTGATTGTCAATTTCGTCATTTAGGTAAGGAAATCATTATGGATCCGTTAATTGCTGCTGCTTCCGTTATTGCTGCTGCTCTAGCTGTAGGTTTAGGTGCAATTGGGCCTGGTATTGGTCAAGGAAATGCAGCTGGTCAAGCTGTAGAAGGGATTGCTCGTCAACCTGAAGCAGAAGGTAAAATTCGTGGTACTTTGCTGTTGAGCTTGGCATTCATGGAAGCTCTGACCATTTATGGTCTTGTCGTTTCTCTAGTGTTGCTATTTGCTAACCCCTTCGCGTAAAAAGTTTAGAGTTTAGGTTTTAGATAGACTGGATATTCTTCACCCAAAAAGTCTGAAATCTAAACTCTCAAACCAGACAGCATGGGAACTCTAGACACAATAACTAATGATGCACTGGACGATTCTACTCGCAGTTGAAGAAACGGCAAAAGAGGGTGGGCTATTTGATATAAATGCAACCTTGCCTCTAATGGCTGTACAATTTTTGCTCCTTGCAGTCATTTTAAATGCTATTTTTTACAAGCCACTCGGAAAAGCAATTGATGAGCGTGCCGAGTACATTCGAGAAAATAGACTGCAAGCTCAAGAGCGATTAACAAAAGCGGAAAAGTTAGCTCAACAATACGAGCAAGAACTCGCAGAAACCCGCAAGCAATCTCAAAATGTGATTGCCACCGCTCAAGCGGAAGCCCGGAAAATCGCATCGGAGAAAATGGCTGAGGCTCTACAAGAAGCCCAAAAGCTAAGAGAGCAAGCTGCTCAGGAAATTGAGCAGGAAAAGCAACAAGCTTTAGAAACTTTAGAGCAACAGATTGAACCACTCAGTCGGCAAATTCTAGAAAAGCTATTAGGGCCTGAATTGGTGAGATAACCCTCAATTATTTTAGGTCAAACTGTTAGCAGCGCAGTTATGAGAAGAACATCATGGAGACCGTAGTATTACTAGCTACAGAGGCAGCCTCTGAAGGCGAGTTTGGCTTCAACTTCGATATTTTAGACAGCAACCTGATTAACCTTGCCATATTGATTGGAGTTCTAGTCTTTTTTGGACGAGGTTTTTTAGGAAAGCTCCTCAGTGAAAGACGAGCCAATATCGAGCAGGCGATACAAGAAGCAGAGCAACGTCAAAAACAAGCCTCTGTTGCTTTAGCCGAGCAACAACAAAAGTTGACTCAAGCTCAAGCCGAAGCCGAGCGCATTCGAGCCGAAGCCCAAGAACGAGCCAAAGCCGTTCAAGCTCAAATAGAAGCTCAGGCTGTGCAGGATGTCGAACGCATGAAAGCTGCGGCAAGTCAAGAAATGGATGGAGAACGAGAACGGGCGATCGCTCAGTTACGCGCGGTAGCCGTAGCAATGGCTCTAGAACGCTCAGAAGCCAGACTAAAAGAACAACTTGACCATTCTGCTCAAGAACAATTAATTGACCGCAGTTTGGCGTTATTGTGAGGTAATGAATGAGCGCAATTGTCGGTGAAATTGTCGAGCCTTACGCACAGGCTTTGATGTCAGTAGCCAAGTCAAACAATCTAACCAACGAAATTGGAGACATTCTCCGCTCTTTGTTGGAATTGATGGAAAATTCCGAACCGTTGAGAAAGTTTTTGGGAAATCCTGTGATCAAACGGGATGACAAAAAAGCAGTGATTGGGCAAATTTTCCGCGAGGAAGCCAACCCCTACGTGCGAAACTTTGCCATGCTTTTGGTCGATAGAGGACGGATTTCCTTTCTCGAACCGATCGCCAAGCAGTATCTCGCTCTACTGCGTCAACTCAATAAAACCGTATTGGCAGAAGTCACCTCGGCGATTGAGTTAAACGATGGTCAAAAACACACCCTCTGCGAGAAAGTCAAAGGGATAACAGGCGCAGAGAATGTAGAAATCATCACCAAAACTGACCCCGATTTGCTCGGCGGTGTGATTATTAAAGTCGGTTCTCAGGTGATTGATGCCAGTCTGCGCGGTCAATTGCGTCGGATTGGAATTCGCCTGAACGCTTAACAGTTTACAGTTTACAGTGACCAGTTAAGAGTGAATACTGATAACTGCAAAACTGATAACTGTAATTGCCAATCAACAACAGAAATCTTGCAGAGCTAACGACTAGAGAACTATGGTAGCAATTAGACCAGACGAAATCAGCAGCATCATTCAACAGCAGATCCAACAGTACGACCAAGATGTAAAAGTCTCCAACGTCGGAACCGTTCTGCAAGTCGGAGATGGGATTGCTCGTATTTATGGCTTAGACAAAGCCATGTCTTCAGAACTGCTAGAGTTCCAAGATGGCACCATCGGCATCGCCCTCAACCTAGAAGAAGACAACGTGGGAGCGGTGTTGATGGGAGAAGGTCGTGGAATTGAAGAAGGTTCCTCCGTCATCGCCACCGGAAGAATTGCTGAAATTCCCGTCGGTGAAGGGATGCTGGGTCGGATTGTCGATGCTTTAGCTCGTCCCATTGATGGTAAAGGCGAAATTAACGCCTCAGAATCTCGTCTACTCGAATCTCCTGCCCCTGGAATTGTTGATCGCCGCTCCGTTTGCGAACCCATGCAAACTGGAATTACAGCGATTGATTCCATGATTCCTATCGGCAGAGGTCAGCGCGAACTGATTATTGGCGACAGACAAACAGGTAAAACCGCGATCGCGATCGACACCATTATTAACCAAAAAGGCGAAGACGTAATTTGCGTCTACGTTGCGATCGGTCAAAAAGCCTCTACCGTTGCTCAAGTAGCAGGAACCTTGGCTGAAAAAGGCGCAATGGACTATACCGTAATCGTAGCTGCCAGTGCCAGTGAACCCGCTACCTTACAATACTTAGCGCCCTACGCGGGAGCCGCGATCGCAGAATACTTCATGTACAAGGGTAAGCACACCCTCGTCATCTATGATGACTTGTCGAAGCAAGCTCAAGCCTACCGTCAAATGTCGCTGCTTCTGCGTCGTCCTCCCGGTCGGGAAGCCTATCCCGGAGATGTTTTCTATCTCCACTCTCGTCTGTTAGAACGAGCCGCCAAGTTGAACGATAAACTCGGTGGCGGAAGTATGACCGCTCTGCCGATTATTGAAACCCAAGCGGGTGACGTTTCGGCTTACATCCCCACCAACGTAATTTCCATTACCGATGGTCAGATCTTCTTATCGGCTGACTTGTTTAACTCCGGTTTACGTCCGGCTGTAAACGCAGGGATTTCAGTATCCCGTGTAGGTTCTGCCGCTCAAACCAAAGCGATTAAAAAGGTTGCAGGTAAGATTAAACTAGAGTTGGCTCAGTTTGCTGAGTTGGCGGCATTTTCTCAGTTTGCTTCTGACTTGGATGAAGCCACTCGCAAACAGTTAGGTCGGGGTGAACGCTTACGCGAACTCCTCAAACAACCCCAAAATTCGCCTCTGCAATTGTTTGAGCAGGTTGCGATTATTTACACGGGGATTAACGGTTATCTTGATGAAGTTCCGGTGGAAAAAGTGGTTTCTTTTGCTGCTGGACTGCGGGATTACCTGAAAAACAACAAGCCTAAGTATTGCGAAATCGTCCAAGGCGAAAAAGTCTTAACTGACGAAGCCGAAAATCTCCTCAAAGAAGGAATTAGCGAATTTAAGCAAACCTTCCTTGTTTCTGCTTAGTTAGGTTTTGTGACCAGTGAGAAATCCGGCATTTAGCTTTGAGAAAATCTCATTGGTCACTGTTAACAAATAACTGATAAGTGACCACGCTATGTCAAACTTAAAAGCGATTCGCGATCGCATTGCTTCAGTCAAAAATACAAAAAAAATTACTGAGGCAATGCGTTTAGTTGCCTCTGCCAAAGTTCGTCGCGCTCAAGAACAAGTCTTAGCAACTCGTCCTTTTGCTGATAAACTCGCCGGGGTTCTTTATGCCTTGCAGTCCCGTCTACAATTGGAGAATCTTGATTCTCCTTTACTCGAACAACGGGATGTTAAAAAAGTAGGATTGCTGGTGATTTCCGGCAACCGGGGTTTGTGCGGTACCTACAACAGCAATATTATCAAACGGGCGGAAAGTCGCGCTAAAGAATTGATGGCTGAAGGGGTTGAATGCACTTATATCCTAGTCGGACGTAAAGCCATTCAGTATTTTCAACGCCGGGATGTACCAATTCAGAAAAAGACTGAAAACCCTGAAAAAACTCCCCCAGGCGATAAAGTTGCAGAATCGGCGGAAGAAGTTCTTTCGTTATTTTTATCAGGAGAAGTGGATCGGATAGAATTAATTTACACGAAATTTGTTTCGTTGATTAGTTCACGGCCTGTGGTTCAAACACTCCTTCCCCTTACTCTTCAAGGCTTGGAAGTTCAAGATGATGAAGTCTTCCGCCTGACGACAAGCGGGGGACACCTGGATGTTACTCGTGAAAAAGTCGCAATCACGCCGAAAACTCTACCCCGTGATATGATTTTTGAACAAGATCCAGTGCAAATTCTGGATGCTTTGTTACCTTTGTATTTGACTAACCAGCTTTTACGGGCGTGGCAAGAATCAACCGCGAGTGAGTTAGCCGCCAGGATGACTGCAATGAGTAACGCCAGTGAGAATGCTGGAGAGTTGATGAAAAGCTTGACGTTATCCTACAACAAAGCTCGACAAGCTGCAATTACTCAGGAACTCTTAGAAGTTGTTGGTGGTGCGGAAGCGCTCAACGGTTAAACGACATCTGCCTAAAATTTGCGATACACCATCAGGGTTGTGAAATTCACAGCCCTTTTCTTCATTCCATAAGAGAGTTATAGCAGAGAAAGAGTTGATTAGGACACTGTTTTTCTGTCAAATCCTTTTATGATAAAGGTTTCAATTCTGTCTCCAGTCTCGGTGTCTCCTGATTTCTGCTATATGTATTTAGAAATCTGTAGCGTCCATCAGACAATAGGGCGATGATCTCCTCAATAAATGAGAACTCAATGCAATAAACTGGTTTGTTTTAAAAGGGATCACAGCAGCTCGGACTCCTATTTAGTCTAGCCTCTAGCTTCCTTCTCACCCCGTCAGCCTGAACTGCCATCCTCAGAATAAACAAAAACGGGAGCGGTTGATTACCTGCCGTCCCGTCTGCCGATCCTTTGAGAGGAGAACACTAAAACTTACTATAGCCTTATTGAAAATAATTGTCAAATATTTGGAGTGTTTTGATCGAACCTGCCGAAAAATCAGGAGAATTGATCAGAACGGCAGCACTGGCGAGTTATGATAGTTGAGGATTTCCAGCAGATAGAATCGGCTCTATGGCTTTGCAACTGCGTATTTATGTTCCTCCTCATCCGTTGATCAAGCACTGGCTCTCGGTGGCTCGTGACGTGAATACCCCCTCGGCGATTTTTCGTTCCGCGATGACAGAATTGGGGCGATGGCTCACCTATGAAGCGGTGCGAGACTGGCTTCCCATCCTAGAAACGACAGTGCAAACGCCTCTGGCGGAATGTCCAGCGACTTATGTCAATCCTCAAGTTCCCTTAGCGGTGATTCCGATTTTACGAGCGGGGTTAGCTTTAATGGAGGGAATTCAAAGCGTTGTCCCCCTAACTTCGGTGTATCATCTGGGCATGGTACGCAACGAGGAAACTTTAGAATGTAGTTGCTATCTCAACAAACTGCCTCCAGCTTTTGATCCTCAAACTCGTGTATTAGTCAGTGAACCGATGCTGGCGACAGGCGGAACGATAATGGCGACGATGGAGGAATTAACCAAACGTGGAGTCGATCCGGAGTTAACGCGGATTATTTCAATTGTAGCCGCTCCCCCAGCGTTACAACGGTTGAGTGTAGCCTATCCTCAGCTTAAGGTGTATACGGCGATTATTGATGAGACAGTAAATGACAATGGGTTTATTGTACCCGGCTTAGGGGATGCTGGCGATCGCACCTTTGGGACGCACGAAGGGTAAAATAAAGCTATTGAGAAGAGAAAACCGCATATGAGTAATCGAGAAGGATTTACCAGTGGATTGATGATCGGAGCGACTTTGGGGAGTATGATTGGTGGCGTTTTAGGGGTGGTGTTAGCCTCGCGAATGTCCAATGAAAACTCAAGCAGTCAGCTACTCGAAGCGAAAAAAACCAAGAAGAAATCCCCTCAACACGACGCCGAGAATATCGAGATAGCCCGTTTGAGTCTTGAAGATAAAATTGCTCAACTCAATCAGGCGATTGATGATGTTCGCCAACAGTTGGGAAGCGTTAACGGTAATGTTACCCCGGAAAACTCCGAATCGCTGCAAGAGGATGCCTGAGACGGGAACATCCTCCTAGAACCTAAAATGTGATAAACTATCAAAGACAAGGCAAACTTTAAAATTGAGTAGAAAATCAATAAACTTCTATGAGTTCCCCAATACTACTTCTGGCTAATACAATAGCTCAGTTTCTACAAATTTATATGGTTCTAATCTTTATTAGAATCTTGTTAAGTTGGTTTCCGAATGTGGATTGGAGTAATCCTTTCTTCTCGGTTTTAAGTCAGTTGACCGATCCTTATTTGAATGTTTTTCGTTCCATTATTCCCCCCTTGGGAGGAATTGACTTTTCGGCTATTATTGCCATTTTTCTCTTGCAAATTGTGGCTGGAATTCTCCCCCAACTTTTGTATAGTTTGGTATAAAAGTCAAAGATTCAGGTTGGGTGCTTCAGTCGCGTTACCCAACCTAACAGTTGATTCAAGTTGATTATCGACCAATTCGAGCCGTAAACCCAGAGGCTTTGAACTGTTTTAAGCTTAAAGGCGGTTTGAGATTGGTTGGCACAGAAATTCTAATCTCAAAATCAGTTACCACACCCGGAGGAACTTCAGGAATACTTCCGAGGCGAGTCCTGTTTTCCATGACTCTATTTCCATTGGCATCATAGATGCGACCAAACACATCCGCATCCACGACATATTTTCCCGTAGTATTCTTCGCTTTTCCTGTGATCATATAACAGTTAGCAGCTTGGGAAGAAAAACTGGAAGTCATTCCTTCTGCAAATTCAGCCGGACAGTCTTTTAAACCTAAATCATAAATTTCTACAGGAATCAAGGCTAAAGCAGGCGGAGTCCAAAACCAAGTCAAAAGACTGATAAAACCTGCCAATAAAACACTGGGAAAGATTCGCGATCGCATAAATCTGACCTTTTCGATTTAAACTCTAGCTTACCGCAAATCAGCACTGAAACACCATTAACTTCCTGCGAGCAGCATCTCCTTAGCGTTTGGGTTGACGAAAGTGCTTTTGATTTCCCTTAACCCAAATATAAAACATTACCCCAGCAAACATCATACTCCCTCCTATTCCGATAATCCCAAAGAAAACAATATAAAGATGTTCTGCTGTGTCTGCTTTGATTAAAGATTGTTTTGCAAGTTCAATCATCTCTGCTAGGATAATCCCACAAACAAACAAAGAGGGAAACCCTAAAAATAGCCAACTACTCCACATTACCCACCGAGGAGCATTCCCCTTAGAAAGATTACGATAGGCGGAACCTTCTAAACCAATTGACTCTAGGGGTTCAAAGCCCGAATAAATCTTTTCTGGATTTTGAAACGGGTGGGAAGGCGGAATTTCAATAAACTGCTTTGAGTATTCATTCGACGGCTTGGGGAATTGAAAATCATCATTGTCGTTAGAATTCATGGGAGTTTTTCCTAATCTCTTGACTCAGATTCAAGAGATATTTCAAATATAACCACCAGACGGGTCTACTGTCTGTAATCAAATTGTGTAGAAATACTTAGAAAAGAGTGACTCATTCTAACAAATTGTAAACAATGTAAAATTACAATAACCCTAACTGTTGTTGGAGAGACTGACGCATCACATCAATAGGAACCTCTTGTTGTAGCCAAAGCTGTAAAGCCGCAGCACCTTGTTGTACTAACATTTCCAAGCCATCAATAATAATCGCACCTTTCGCTTTAGCGAGGGTTAAAAATTGAGTGGGGTGAGGCGTATAAATCAAATCATAAGCAATTATATCCGATTTGATTCGATTCATCACCTCTTCTTCTAGGGGAGAATCTTCGACATGAGGATACATCCCAACTGGCGTCGTATTCACTAATAAATCAGCTTGATGAATGATCTCCGATAAACTCTCCCAAGTCTGAACGTTTAGCGATAAAGCCAAAGGAGAATTTAACCAACTCTGCTGAAATGCTTCTAACTTTTGTAGATTTCTTCCAACGACATAAATATTGGTAATTCCTAACTCCACACATCCAGCGACAACCGCCCGAGAAGCACCGCCATTCCCTAAAATAACGGCAGTTTTTTCAGACCAAGAAATGTTAAAATCCTGTAGAGGAGCAAGAAAACCAATAACATCAGTATTGGTTCCTTCCCAACCTTTGGAAGTTCGCCAAACCGTATTAACAGCACCCACCGCTTCCGCTACTTTAGAGACTTGAGAGAGTCGAGAAAGAATCGCCTGTTTATGGGGAATCGTCACATTAAATCCCTCAACTCCTATGGCTGCAAATCCCGCTAAAGCCACATCTAAATCAGTAGATTTAATCGGAAAAGGAAGATAAATGTAATCGACTCCCATCTCAGTAATCGCAGCATTGTGCATAACAGGAGAGAGAGAATGTTCAATCGGATCACCAATCACACCCAGGAGTTTTGTTGTCCCTTTAATCATAAATTTCTTCAGGCTCAGTCCTTCATTATTATTGCATGAATTGAGAACCTTCTAATATCCCTTACTCAAAACCTCAACAACCCCAAATCAATCTATCCATTACAATGTCCGTTATAACTCACGCCACGCCCACTCTTCTCAACAAGACCCGAGAAACCGGGTTCGATAACGAAAAATATAGGCAAGCCTATTGCAGTTACCAGAAACCCGGTTTCTGACACTAGAAGATCTAAATTATAAGCGAAACTCTGGGGCTTCAATTAAAATGGGATTAACATCAAACCAAAGGTCTTTACGGTAATGATATTCAAAGACCCACAAACTCCGCAGCAGCGTTTGATAATCTGTTAAACCACTTAATTTTTTAGTTTTCCCAACCAGACGCAACATTTCCCATTCATTGGATTCAATCGCTAATAATAACTGATGACGACGTTGCAAAATCACATCTTCCAAAGCCTCCCTAGACAGAGGTGGATCTTGTTTTTGCAAACAGCTATATAATAAAACAAGCAACGTCCTAACATGACCCCCACTCATAATACACAAGCGATCTAATGTTTCCGATGTGTCAAAAACTTGAGTGATCAAAGCAGAATATTGATCCGGTTGAATGTCAGGAAAAGATCGCGCCATTACCATTTGTCGCAATAATTCTATCCCTTCTTCGCAGGGAGTTTCATCTTGAAAACGCACCGGAACCATCGGTAATGTTTTCGGATCACCCCCAAATCGATTAGTGAGTCGTCCTAAATCATTCGAGAAAATTAAACCCAACGGAATCGTATAAACAACATGACAACTTAACTGATTTAATTGATCACCGCGATCAATAAATAGATATTCCGGTTGAGGTCTTCCGGTGGCGGTTCTCGAACTCATAATTCGATCCAGATTATCAACAATCACCACCAATCCTTGTTTACCTTGCTGTTTGAGTTGTTCAATCGACGGTTCCAGCAATTCTTGATTAATCGCTTGTAAAATCGTGTTGGTACGCGGTTCTAAATATTGACGTAAACGAGTTCGTAAGTCGCGACTATCTCTGGCTTTAGCAGTAATTTTACCAATTCCCAAAGAGAGAGAAAATTCTCCGTCTGTATTCGCACTGACGCTTCCCAACGCCGGGAGATCTGCTTGAATATCAATCTGTGCTTGCAGAACATTGGCTAAACCCTGAAGTAAGGCTTTAAAACCTGTGGGTTGCAATTGAATATTCAGTTGCTCTATACTTTCACTCACCTGACGAGCGATCGCCAGCAAAATATCAGTAATGTCTACATCCGCCATATCGAGATCTTTACTCGATTCAAAGTAGACCACATGAAAATCTTGTTCTTCTAACTCCGCCTTCAGTCGTAACAACTCAGTAGACTTTCCTGAGCCAATATGTCCGGTAAAAAGCTGACAAGTGGGATTATCAGGAGAAAGGCGAGTAATCGTCCGGGCGATTTGTTCAATCAGTTTCCCACCCCGAACTTCTGAGAAATCAATGTAATATTGTCGATCTTCTATTGTACCAAAATTTAGCGTTTTTGCGGGATTAGAAGCCCGAAAAAATCTGCGTAAATTGAGTTCCATTGTTGTCCACCCAAGCCAAACCAGTGTCCGTAAACTCTCATTCTTGCGGTTATTCTTTGAATCAGTAGGGAACAGCAAAATCAACCTCTATTTGCTAGCCAGTATCCCAGTGATAATCCTAAGCCAGAAGTTGTAGCGAGAATTATAAAAGTATAAAACTCATTGAATGACTCGAGCAATTTTTCACCAGAAACCATTTGCGCGATCACTCCAGAGATCACGGTAATAGCACCCCAAGTTCCAAAAATCACTTCTAAGCCCGTTTTCTCAATCGCTCGGATGACGGCGTTTTGTCCTGCACCCGCCCATGCGCCTAACCAAGCACCGAACCCAAATCCAAAGACGCTTCCTGCACCTATTTTGCTCCGGGTTTTAGCTTCAGAGAAAGCTTTATCAGAAACCATTCCCATCGTCGTCCCTATGAGCGCCCCTAGCATACCCCCCAACAGCGCTCCCCGCCAATCTCCCGTTTTGCTTCCCGCCACTAATCCGGCGATCGCCGAAATTCCTGCAATCGTCAGTATCCATAAAATCGCTTTAATTTTGGCTTCTGAACCAGCGATCGCCCCCAACACAACACCAATCACAGCCCAAACCGTCCCTGTGACAATTCCTCCAGCTTGATTTCCCGCCACCCATCCAGCAATTCCCCCTGCAACCATCAAAGCTATAAACCAGGAATGCTCAAAGCGTTTCCCACTACTGGCGGAAATAGCGCTCGTTAGCCACAGGATGAGGGCGAGAATTTCATTCCACAACGGGATGGATAACATTGTTAAAATCCAACCGATCAGGGTGTAACCCAAAAAAGTACCTGTTAGCCATCCCCAAGGAATTAAAGGCGTATCTGGAGAGGAAACCGGAGAATCAACAGGGGTCGGGGAATCCCGAGCAACTCTGGCTGTCTGAAAATTGAAATCCGTCGCTTCAGGTGAACTCGACGGGGCGGGTTGTGAGGTTCGTCGAACATAAACAGAAACTTGCGGATCACTCAATCGCGATCGCAAATAAACATAAGCATAATTTATTTCTTTAAATTTTTGTTCAGCCTCAGCCTGTAAGCGAGAATCGTGGGGGTAACGATCAGGATGCCAAATCAATGCCAAATTTCGATAAGCCTGCTTTACGTCGTCGAGAGAAGCACCAGGCTGAAGATTTAAGATTCGGTAGTAGTATTCTATCTCATCCACGTTTTAGACTAATAGCGAAATCTGACTAGCAGTGGCGAATCGTTTGAGTCAGTATTTGATAACAATTGGTCATCACCTCAAACGGCAATATTTTTGTATTTTTGATGACCACTCAAACAGACCCTGATTAAATTTAGGGTTCAATTCCATGATAGTTCAAAAGTCCCAGAGAACGATGAAAGACGTAAAACTTGGAAAATATCTCACCCTAGAAGCCTTTTGTACCTGCACTCAGACTTATCAAAAATATGCCAACCAGATTAATCCCTATCCCGATTCGACCGAAAGTATTGTCGCCATTCAAGCATTAAATCAATTCCTGATTGATCCCATTATTCACTATTTTGGTATCGAACGATTTCAACTCACCTATGGGTTTTGTTCAAAAGATTTAAAACGGTTTCTTGAAAAAAAAGATCCGATAACCGGACTCAAAAATGGTCGAGTTGCACCCAACCTCGATCAACACATGGCACATGAAGTCAAAAAAAATGGTCAATATTATTGTGATCGACTGGGTGCGGCTTGTGATTGTCTAATTAAAAATTTAGAGAGTGATCAATTTATTGATTGGATTTTAGCAACAAATTTGCCTTTTGATTCCCTTTATTTTTATGGTCAAAACAGACCCATTCATCTCAGTTATGGGCCGCAACAAAAACGCGATATCTGGACGTTTAACACAGCAGGTTTACCCACAAAAAAAGGCACAGAACGTTGGAGCAAAGACCGTTAACAGTTAACAGTTATCACGGGTCACTGATAACTGTTTAATAACGACATAAAGCGGCTTTTCGACTATCAAATAACTTCACAATTCCATCTGTTACCGTCTTTTTAACATGAGCATCACAACCGGCTAAAAATTCCTCTGGAGAAATCACATTTTGAAAGAATTCTTGAGCGCGGTTTCGTTGGTGTCGAATCTCATCAAACCCCATAGATTTAACCATGTAAGTCGCTAGAGGAGAGTTTTTAATATCATAGGATGCGTTTTGAGTGCGTCCTTTATCTAACAGCGTTAAAACCTGTTGTTCTAACTGATGTTTAGGTTCATAAGGATGGGAAATTTCCGGTAAAAAATCAACCAAAGAAGCCGCCACAAAGTTTTCAGTGGGCATTTCTCCCATCAAAGTCGAAACCGGAATGACTCGGCCAAAGCGGAGAGAAAGGGCTTCTAGAAAAGCAATTGTAAACAGTTTACTACCGAGATAGAGTTGTCCAACTGCAATATTTTTGCGAGCGCTCTCGACTAAATGTTGATAAACTTCATCTTCCGGATATCCCTGAAACTGATGAAAAATCACTTCCGGCTTAATAAAATTGAGAAAGCCTTCCATCTTTTGTAAGGCGGTACGATATTGATTAATTGTATAAGAACTGGAATATTTTAGATGATGATTAGTTTCGGGGAGTAAATTCCAAGTATTATCTAAAAATCGAGCCGGATTCGGATGAGCAAAACTGCCGACATCTCGATTAGAAAGGCGCACGGAGCGGATAATATTAGCCTTCAATTCCTGATCTGTTAGCTTCAGATTCAACTGTTGAGTAATCGCTTGTAAACGGCGATATAAAATATCACTATTGTTGAGTCCTTCTGCATTATGAGTTCGGAAAGGAATCGTGGCTTCAATACAAGCAACAATTTGAAGAATCAATTCTGGCGGAATAAATGAATCCAGAACCTTCGCCGCCACCAAGGCACTCAAAAACTCATTTTGTCCCTCCAAAGGAGAAAGTGTCTGACTGGGGGCAAAATAAAAAACCCGCATCACCATCTCAAAACTCTGGTCAGGGGGCAATTGAGAACTATCGCGAATGATCAGACGCTCTCCGACCTGTCGGATAAACGGAACAATGTAATAACTTAAATTAAAATTAACACTTTGATCGACCTGTACATAAACAACATCGTGAAATAAAGCGGCCAGAACCTCAATAGCATCCTCCGACCCACCCACTTCAAAAATGTGTTCTGGCGTGTGAAAATAACGCCAAGGCCCTGTCATCGTCTGGACGATGAGTTCTGTAATTTTAGCTAACTCCTGGCGTTCTACAGCAATATCAAGCTGACTCATCGCCCAAACTAACTTATCAAGGCACTGTTGGTTGTAATCCGGTTCAACACTCATCCGACCTTCGCACATTACGTTTGTCATTGTTTCAATCACCGAACGCGGCGAAAAACGCTTTTGACCTAGCCGAAGCTATAGGTTTTCCTGCAATGATTGATTCAGACCAGTATGGATTCTTGATTACCTACCAGTGACTCGTCTGATTCCCCGAATTGGTGCCCTTGTACAAACTGGATACCCAAAGGGTAGTTTACACGTTAGTCGGGTGGGTGATCGACTAACGAACATTTTAGCATTTATTATCGGTTACAAAGGCTTCTGTCTGGCTGATTTAAAAGGCATGGGAATTCCCCCTCAGTCTTCAAATTTAATGATCCCTCTGTGTTTCGACAGTTCTAACAATCACCCCCCTAAAAACAACTGCGGTGTCAAAGCATAAAACGGGTTAAGCCGATAGAGAGAAAAATGAACGGATCTTTCTGAAACTCTTCGATACGATGCAAGGTATGCGAAAGTTTGACAGATAACTCCCTGCCTTGAGGTATGAGATGAGCAAAAGTTCTTCCCTAAGCCAGAATATTCAGGTAATGGTGAATTGCCCGAATTGTGGCATTTTAAATTCAGAAGGTGCGAAATTCTGTGCCGAATGTGGCACATCTCTGTATAAAACTTGTTCCAACTGTAAACATAAAAATTCACCCCAAGCGAAATATTGTACAGAATGCGGTACATCCTTAAAAAGCGAGGGTAAGCCCAAAACGGTCAGCCCCATCAGACCCGTAGAAGCAACTCCCATGCGACCGGCTGAACGACGTCAGCTTACGGTGATGTTTTGTGACTTGGTGGGTTCGACAGCCTTATCGGAAGAACTCGACCCCGAAGAACTCCGAGAGTTAATTCAAAAATACCAAGAAACCTGTGCCGAAGTCGTACTCAAATATGAAGGACACATTGCCCAATATCTCGGAGATGGCATTTTAGTCTACTTTGGGTATCCCATTGCCCATGAAGACGATGCCGGACGAGCGCTGCGGGCTGCTTTAGGGATTATTCAAGCCATTGCCACACTCAAACTCGGTTGTATTGCTAACCGTTGTCTGCAACTGTCAGTCCGCTTAGGTATCCATACAGGCTTAGTCGTGGTTGGAGAAGTCGGGGCGGGAAATAAACGGGAAGAATTAGCCATCGGCCAAACGCCCAATCTTGCAGCCCGACTGCAAGGGTTCGCTCAACCCAGTACCGCCGTTGTCAGTCCCACAACCTATCGACTGGTGCAGGGTATCTTTGAATTTCAGTCATTAGGTCAACATTCACTCAAAGGCATCTCAACTCCGGTCGAAATTTACCAAGTGTTGCAAGAAGCCTCCTCCTGCAAGCGTCAGAAAGTCGCCGAAAGCAGTTGGACTCCCTATGTCGGCCGAGAAGCCGAACTCGAACAGCTACAAGGCATCTGGGAACGAGTTAAATCCGGGCGGGGAGAAGTAGTATTATTAATGGCAGAAGCCGGATTAGGGAAATCCCGCCTCGTTCAAGCTTTCCGAGAACGCATTGCTAACGATACCTATACCTTGCGAGAAGTTTTCTGTTCTCCCTACTATCAAAATACGCCTTTCCATCCCATTATCGAACTAATCGCCGAACGAGTCTTAAAACTAACCCGTGAAGACTCACCCGAAGAGCAACTTGACAAACTTGAACAGTTCCTCGACTCTCATCAAATTCCCCGTCAAGAAGCGGTTCCTTTGTTCGCTCAGTTGCTATCCCTATCTGTCGATCAACAGGATTATCCAACCCTTAACCTGTCGCCCCAAGCCACTAAACAAAAGCTGTTAGAAGTCATGCTGGCGATGATCCACAAGAGCGCTAGTCAGCAACCGCTTTTAGTTCTCGTTGAAGACCTGCACTGGATTGATCCTTCTACCCTAGAACTAGCCGACCGTCTGATCCGCGAAGAAACCAATTATCCCATTTTGCGGATTTATACCATGCGACCCGGTTTTCAATCCCATTGGCTGCGTCTCCCTCATGTCACTCAGATTAACCTCAACCATCTTCCGGCCAATCAAATTGAACAAATCATTCACGGTGTTACAGGTGGTAAACGCTTACCCTTTGCGGTGTCTAAACTTATCGTTGAAAAAAGTGATGGTATTCCCCTGTTTATTGAGGAGATGACCAAAATGGTGATTGAGTCGGGGCCATTTGAGGAAACCTCAGACAGCTACGAACTCACAGGCCCTCTACCGACTCTTAGTATTCCCGACACTCTTAAGGGATTGTTGATGGAACGACTCGATCGCCTCGATGGAGCTAAAGAAGTTGCCCAACTCGGCGCTACCATTGGTCGAGAGTTCAGTTATGAATTATTGCGATCGCTGGCTCTGTACGAAGAACCCAGCCCGACTCTGACCAATGGCCGTCAAGCTTTACCCGCAATTGCTCTCGATCAAGCCAGTATTATTCGAGGTTTAGAAAAGTTGGTTGAGACACGGCTCCTGTTTGTTAACGGAGAACTCCCTAAAGCCACCTACAGCTTTAAAAACGTTCTCATTCAAGATGCCGCCTATGAATCCTTACTCAGAAGCACCCGAGCGCAATATCATCGTCGGATTGCTCGCGTCCTGGAAGCTGAATTTCCGATTGTGGCGGGGCGTGAACCGGAATTACTCGCCTATCATTATACCAAAGCTGGATTGCCCTTTTCTGCGATTAACTATTGGCAAAAAGCAGGAGAAAAAGCGTTTCTGGCTTCAGCCAATGAAGAAGCCATTGCTCATCTCAAATCAGGACTTGATTTGATTGACACCCTCAAAGCTGAACAAGGTCGAACCATTTCTTTATTAGGAGGCGCTTCGAGTGTAGATTTCTTAAAGCAAGAACTGGATTTACAAACGACTCTTGGAAAGGCTTTGATTGCAACCAAGGGTTACGCTTCTCTAGAAGTCGAACAAATCTACAAACGCAGTCGAGAAATCTGTCAGGAATTGGGAACGACACCCCAATTATTTTCAGTATTTTGGGGATTATGGGGATATCACGCGGCTCGTTGTGAACATAAAATCGCCCTTGATTTTGGCAGTCGGTTAATGGGTTTAGCTCGACGTCACAATGATCCGATTTTGGAGATGGAAGCCCGTTTTACCCTGGGATTTGCCTTATTTTATCTCGGACGTTTGCAGGCGGCTCACGAACATTGGAAAACCAGCTATGAACTTTATCAAAAAACCAATCGTACTTGTCAAACTCGTCTGACGGGGCAAGATGTCGGAGTGGCGAGTTTATCCTATATGTCGTTGAGTGCTTGGCTACTCGGACAAAGCGAAGCCTCTGTACAGTACAGTGAAGATGCGATTCATTTGGCGTTGGAGTTGTCTCATCCTTACAGTACCGGGTTTGCGCTTTGTATGAAGGCGATGTTTCATCAACTGCGCCAAGAACCGGAAGCGGTTGAACAACAAGCAGAAGCCGCTATTGCATTAGCCAGTGAACAACGCTTTGAGTTTTGGTTAGCCACAGGTGTGATTATGCAAGGCTGGGCCTTAGTCGAACTCGGACAAACTGACTTAGGAATTAATCAACTCCGCCGAGGAATTGCGGCTCATGCGGCAACAGGCGCTAAAATTTCTTGGACTTATTTTTTGGGATTGTTAGCTCAAGCTCATGCGAAAGCGGGACAATTAGAAGCGGGGTTAGCAGTGTTGAAAGAGGCTTTGTCTACGGTAGAAAGAACCGGAGAACGCTTTTGGGAAGCTGAACTTTTCCGCCTGAGAGGAGAGTTAATGTATACCAAAGGTGGAGGCGGACAAAGTTTGCATCCAGAACAAGTGGCGATGTTGGTGGCTCAAAGTCAAGCGTCTGCTCCTCATTCCCAATCTGTGGAATATTATCTCAATAAAGCCATTGAAATTGCTCATGCTCAGGGCGGAAAGCTGTTAGAACTCCGAGCAGCTATTAGTTTAGCCCAGATGTGGCATCAACAGGGTAATCTGAAGCTAGCACAACACTTGTTAGCAAGGGTTTATAGTCAATGGCCGCAAGGAATTGAGAGCATTGATAGCACTGATGTTAAACTGCTATTGGCGATCAAATAATGCACTACGCTTTTTGAGTGGGTTAAATTGTATTTGGTGTGAGGGGTGATTTCAAATGCTGTTCAAAATGAGAACCTCAAATTTGAGGGGTTCCTACAATTTATACCGAGAAATGCTTGACTCGGCATCTTGTATTTTTTCAAGCAATTGTGCGACAATAAAAAATCATCATCAGGAGCAAAATGATCAAAAATGCCACCTATGATGATTTTCTTATTGGAGGGAAAAGGGACTTCTGTTCAACCGTAGAAAGATATTACCCGGGGACTACAAATTTTTTAACAAATCTTAAATTCACCCGTTTGGATGACCTGGACTGGGGATTTTATATTGACTTTTTGCCCCTATATTGAAAATATAAATAAGCTTTGAATTAGGGGAACTCAAATGAACAAATTACAAAAAGGATTTGCTACGGGTTTAGCTACTCTCGGTATTTTAGGGAGTCAAGTTCTACTCTTTCCTATTTCTCGCGCCCATGCTGCCCAACAGCTATATTGTAATGGTCAAATGAATAATGGCTGGACATACTCTGCAACATTTCTAGATGGTCGTTTTACTCAAATTCGTTGGCAACGTTCAGGACAACCGCCTCAAATCTCTGAATTAACTTATGATACTGAAAATGATCAAGGTCAACCCATTTATCGGGGTTCGTTTCAGGGGGCGACGGCGGTAACATTAGTAGACTTATCTGGGGGTGGAACAAGACCGGGTTCTCAAGTTTCTGTAGGAGTTGAAGAATGGGGTTGGTCTACAGGAACTTGTGGGGTATCTTCTTCTGAACGTCCTTCTAATACTATTAATTTAGACACTCTAAATCAACAGTTAAGAGGACTTGAACCTTCTGAAGCGGCTAATCAATTACGAGGACAAAATTTCTTTTTTGTACAAACTTTAGAACACACTGAACGTCAAATTATTGAACGTTGGGACAGACAGGCTGATCATTCAAGTATTCAGGTTGTTTATACCAATAACAGAGTCAGCACTGTTAGAAATAGTCAATAAGTAGCAAACGCTAGCAGTTCAGGAGTGGGGAGTCTGTCAACACTCGCTAATTTTCCCCCTGTGAGGGCAGGGCCGTTTCATTCTCGGTTCAAAAATGCGATCGCCAAATCTTAAAAGCCTTTCTCTGTAAAGAAAAGGAGGATTATTTCAACAGTTTTGAGATTTTCTGTTTAAATAGAGCCTAAAACTTGCCCCCCATCAAAGGTTTAGCGATCGCCAAAAATTAGAATGAAACAGCCCTGCCCTGTGAGGGGGCGAGTTGATATAGGTTGCTTGTAGGAAGACAGACATCTAGATCAAACCCGCCCCTACAGAATTTATCATTCCCAGTACCCTGTTATAAGATCCATTCTGAAGCCCGTTCCCCCAAGTCTAGAGGAATACTCACCGCTTTACCCAGGCGGGGTTTTTCTCGGGTATTTTGAATGTAGTTTTTCACCAACTCTACACTGCCCCATCCGTTAAGATATTGAGCGATCGCGTTCAAATGAGCAATGTAGTCCGCCTCACTCAACGGAAAAGACATCTGTTCGAGGTATTTCCACATGATCTGCAAGAAAACCCTGCCTCGGGTTCGCCGCAACTGAACGTCATAGGATACCCCCCACTTGTCCAACAGTAGCTGATGTAATTCTCTGCCCGTCATGGCTCGCTCCTGAATGAACCCGTTTACATTTTGTAATAATAAAAGAGCTTGTTTAAAAAATGTAATAATACTCTGATGATGGGAAAAGCCTGATAGAACCATTCTGTCTAGTCTTGATCCATAGCAGACTTGGTGCAATAGTTCAAGCTAATCTGCAATACATTTTTTGTTTTTGGCTGCAAAGCTCTCAAAAACTAACATACACAAGATAGAATCAACTGCGTCAATTATGACTCAAATTTCTGAAACGCCAGAAGCTCCTAGTATGGGGCGTCGCCAGTTTATGAACCTTTTAACGTTTGGGTCAGCCACAGGTGTAGCTCTGGGTGCGCTTTACCCTTTCGTTAAATATTTTATCCCCCGCTCAAGCGGTGCTGCCGGTGGGGGTGTGATCGCCAAAGATGCCGTTGGGAGTGATATCCTTGCCAGTCAATTTTTAGCCAGCCATAACCCAGGCGATCGCACCTTAGCCCAAGGCTTAAAAGGTGATCCGACTTACTTAGTGGTGGAAACAGACGGCACATTGTCGGACTATGGCATTAATGCGGTCTGTACGCACTTAGGCTGTGTTGTCCCTTGGAACGGCAGTGAAGACAAATTTATCTGTCCTTGTCACGGTTCACAGTATAATGCCCAAGGTAAAGTTGTTCGGGGGCCTGCTCCTTTATCTCTCGCCTTGGCTCATGCCAATGTGGAAAACGACAAAGTAACCTTTACCCCCTGGACAGAAACCGATTTCCGTACAGGTGAAAACCCCTGGTGGGCTTAATAAATTTGCATAAAATTTGAGATTGGGGAAATTAAACCCTAAAATTCCTAATCTCAAGTAGAATCCCTTGACTTTGAGCGAGTAAAAACATTTCTAATGTCAAAATCTGACCAAACTGCAATGCTGCATCGTAGCATTCGGGCAACTTGGAAGATGATGCTGGTTGCGATCGCATCCGTCACTTTCTTCCTAACAAGCGATATTGCCCTCCCTCAAGCGGCGGCTGCCTATCCCTTCTGGGCGCAGGAAACAGCCCCACAAACTCCCCGCGAACCCACTGGACGAATTGTTTGTGCGAACTGTCACCTGGGCGCAAAACCGACAAAAGTTGAACTTCCTCAGTCTGTTCTGCCGGATACTGTTTTTAAAGCAGTTGTTAAAATTCCCTATGACACCAGCGCCCAGCAAGTTTTAGGCGATGGTAGCAAAGGTGGTTTAAACGTCGGTGCGGTTTTAATGCTTCCTGAAGGCTTTAAAATTGCCCCGCCTGAACGGATTTCCGAAGAATTACAAGAAGAAATCGGCGATCTCTATTTCCAACCTTATAGCGAAGATCAAGACAATGTGGTTTTGGTTGGGCCGTTACCCGGTGAACAATACCAAGAAATTGTCTTCCCGGTTCTCTCTCCTGATCCGAGAACAGATTCTTCTGTAACTTACGGTAAATACGCTGTTCATGTCGGTGGAAACCGAGGTCGTGGACAGGTTTATCCGGCTGGAAACCAAAGTAACAACGCGGTTTATAAAGCCTCTGCTGCCGGCACGATTACTCAAATTACCTCTGAAGAAGGTGTTGGCTACCAAGTCAGTATTAAAACGGCTGAGGGTAAAACCGTTGTTGATACCGTTCCTCCTGGCCCTGAACTGCTCGTTTCAGAAGGTCAAGAGGTAGCCGCAAGTCAACCCCTAAACCGTGATCCAAACGTCGGTGGTTTTGGTCAAGCGGATACTGAAATTGTCTTGCAAAGTGCAGGTCGCATTCAGTGGTTGTTGGCTTTCTTTGCCTTAGTCATGTTGACTCAAATTATGCTGGTTCTGAAGAAGAAACAGGTTGAAAAGGTTCAAGCTGCTGAAATGAACTTCTAGAATTGGTACAGGTTCAATAGAATCTTGATGCTGAGGAGTTAGAGGTTAGTCGTGAGGGAGACTTCAAGGTTAATTTCTGACTCCTCAAATTTTCTTCTTGTTGTCAAACCTGTTGACTGATAAATGCACAAATACTTTATTTTGTCAAGATGCCGATTTTGGGCTTTTGCTTCCTAGCTGAAAATTCGTGCATCGCTGTTTAAAAATTCAGTCAGGATAGGCTGATATTTAACGACAGAATAAGGGTTGTAGGCTCTATTTTGACCTGTAGACAGAGTAAACCCTTGGGTGGTGTTTTTAACATTGTACCAGAACCCCTAGAATTCCGTCAACTATTTAAGAAATTTTCTCAATTAAAAATCCGATTTTACCCATAAACTTTTATTTTTCAAAACGATTTCCAGTTATTGATTAGAAAAACTTAACTTACAGTCAAACTTGAGTCGGAGTGGGAAGCGATCGGTTAATTTGTAAGAGTAATGAAGATAGATCTCAGTTGAAAAGGTTCAAGCTGCGAAATTGAACTACTAGAATTGGCTCTTGTTCAATAGAATCTTGATGCTGAGGAGTTAGAGGTTAGTCGTGAGAGAGACTTCAAGATTGACTTCTGACTCCTCAAATTTAATGGGATTGTCTAACATAGGAATCAGTAAGTCAGATTTAGACAAAATACATGGTAAACAACCTGAAAATCGATGAAAAACTGCTTGAAGAAGCTCTTGCTTTAAGCGAGTATTCAACGGCAAATCTCTTGATTGAAGCGGCTTTGCGTGAATACATTCAACGTCGAAAACAACTCAAAGTCTTGGATTTATTTGGGACAATTGACTATGACGAAGATTATGATTACAAGCAACAAAGACAAAAAACATGAAGGTTATTGTAAATACTTCTGTTTGGTCACTTGCATTGCGGCGCAATACACCAAACGATGACATTACTACCGTTAATGTACTACAAGATTTAATTACAGATGGAAAGGTCATTTTACTGGGGGTAATTCGTCAAGAAGTGCTTTCTGGTATTCGCTATAGTGAACAGTTTACTCGATTGCGAGACTATCTTCGTGCTTTTCCAGATTTAGAACTATAGCAATGAGCAGGTTAATGTTTACAACTTCTTTGTGTCTTTGTGTCTTGGTGGTAAATTCAAGGCTTGACCCTTGTAAACAAGCCAGCGCGACCTGCTATAACAACCGAAGACTATGAACTCGCCGCAGAATTTTTCAATACCTGTCGCCGTAATGGTGTTCAAGGTTCAAATACTGATTTTTTAATCTGTGCAGTAGCTCATCGTCGTGGTTATAGTATTTGTACCACAGATAAAGATTTTGAAAATTTTCGGTCGTACATTCCGGTCGTTTTATATTAAAATTAATAAGCTGGGATGATTAAGAATTAGGCTTACAGCTAGTCCTTGATTTTATGAAAAAGTTTGATTCACAGTCTTAGTAAAATTATCAAAGGTTTTGCTTAAAAAATATTTCACAACTCGACAATAACGGGGGTATGATCGCTGGGTTTTTCTAGGGTTCTGGGGGTTTTATCAATGATACAACTTTTGGCTTTATCATACAGAGATGAACTCAAATAATGATGATCGATGCGCCATCCTTTGTTACGCGGAAACGATGCGGCGCGATAGTCCCACCAACTAAATTGTCCGCTTTCAGTGTTAAATTTACGGAAGGCGTCGGCTAACCCTAAGTCTAGAATTTCTGTTAAGGCTTGACGTTCAGCTTCTGAAGCCATGATATGATTTTCTCGACCTTTTGGATCGTGAATATCTCGATCTTCTAAGGCGATGTTAAAGTCTCCACAAACACAAATATTTGGGGTTTGTTCTAGGGTTTTTTGCAGATATTCTTTTAAGAGTTTTAACCAACTAAGTTTATAGATATATTTTTCACTTCCGACGCTGGCACCATTGGGAACGTACAAATTTATGATTCTAATTCCGTCAAGAGTTCCGGCGATCACTCGTTTTTGTTCATCAAAGGTTTGAACGGTATTTGGATCTAGAATAGCAGCAAAGCCAACGGTAACATCTTCTAACGGTTGACGGCTAAAAATGGCGACTCCGTTATAAGCTTTTTGTCCAGAAATAGAAAGATGATACCCTAAATCTTCAAAAGGAACTCGGGGAAATTGTTGATCCGTAACCTTTGTTTCTTGTAAACACAAAATATCAACAGGGTTAGTCTGTAACCAACCTAAAACTTGTTCTTGACGGGTACGAATTGAGTTAACATTCCAAGTCGCAATTTTCATTATAAATTGAGAAAATCAGTTAGTTCTAAATTGCTCCCTTTGATTATTGTTACAGAAAAGGGTTCATTTTGGCAATCTATATTATTTTAATAAGCTACAACTCAGTCGGCTGGGTGAGAGTAAAAAGTTGGTGATCTCAGCAGTTGAATAATTGGTTGTCACCCACTGAGTAATATCAGTAGGGTGGGTGACAGCAAAAAGTTGGTGATCTCAGCAGTTGAATAATTGGTTGTCACCCACCCGAAAATAAAGCGGGTTTTTTAGCTTAAATCGGACAAGATAAGCCTTCTGAACGTTGACTAAAACGAGCGTTTTCTCGATAGTCAACGGGACAATCAATTACAGCCGGAACATCTTGAGCGAGTGCTTCTTTTAAGATAGGAACTAAGTCCGTTGCTGACTCAACCCGATAGCCTTTTAACCCCATACTTTCGGCAAATTTGACAAAATCAGGATTCCCAAATTTAATGAAGGAAGAATCACCATAATGGTCTTCTTGCTTCCATTCAATTAAGCCGTAACCGCCATCATTAAAAACGAGCGTTACAAAAGCCGTTCCGACTCGTAAAGCTGTTTCTAACTCTTGGCAATTCATCATAAACCCACCATCGCCTGTCGCCGCCACAACTTTTAAATGGGGATTCACTAATTTAGCCGCCATTGCACCGGGAATCGCAATTCCCATCGCTGCAAAGCCATTAGAAATGATACAAGTATTGGGGCGATCGCAATGAAAATGACGAGCGATCCACATTTTATGAGCGCCAACATCAGAGATGACAATATCCTCTGGCCCTAACACCTGACGCAAATCATAAATGAGTTTTTGGGGTTTAATGGGGAAGCCATCATCATCAGCATATTGTTCGTAGTCGCGACGAATTTCTGAGCGTAATTTTAACGCATAAGGTTCAGGTTTTCCCGCGCGATCTGAACGGCGCAAAATCTCATTGAGCGAGTCTGAAATATCGCCAACAATTTCAGCAATGGGGATATAACTACTATCGACTTCAGCCGGAGTAGCACTAATGTGAATAATCGGGATTTTGCCTTCGGGGTTCCACTTTTTAGGAGAATATTCAATCAAGTCGTAACCAATGGCAATCACCAAATCCGTTTTATCAAAAGCACAACTAATATAATCCCGCTTTTGTAATCCCGTTGTCCACAAAGAAAGGGGATGAGTATAGGGAATAGCACCTTTCCCCATAAACGTATTGACAACGGGAATATTCAGTTGGGTGGCAAACTCAGTTAGGGAGTCACTGGCATTCGCTCGTAAGGCACCATTTCCCACTAAAATAATCGGATTTTTAGCTTTAGAAATGGCAACGGCTGCCTCATTCATACTGTGATAAGCTGAATAGACTTTTTCACGCTTATCTCGTTCGAGAGGCTGTCCAACTGCTGCCATCGCCGCAATATTTTCAGGCAGATCGATATGAACTGCGCCGGGTTTTTCCGCTTGGGCGAGTTTAAAGGCTTTCCGAACAATTTCCGGCGTGTTACTGGGTCGAACAATTTGGGAATTCCACTTAGTAACAGGAGCAAACATTGCCACCAAATCTAAATATTGATGAGATTCAATGTGCATTCGATCGGTTCCCACCTGTCCGGTAATAGCCACCAGAGGCGCACCATCGAGGTTTGCATCAGCCACACCTGTCATTAGGTTGGTTGCTCCCGGCCCAAGGGTGGACAGACAAACTCCGGCTTTTCCCGTCAGGCGTCCGTAGACATCGGCCATAAAAGCGGCGCCTTGTTCGTGGCGGGTGGTAATAAACTGAATGGAGGAGGTTTTCAAGGATTCGAGAACTTCCATGTTCTCTTCACCGGGTAGTCCGAAGACATACTGCACTCCTTCATTTTCAAGGCATTTCACCAGAAGTTCTGCTGTGTTCATGTGAGGTCTAAAAATTGGAAATTTTGAAATTAGATGAGATTCATTGCCGTATCGTCCGGGAGTCGGATTCAAAGTTCACCCTTTACAGGCTTACTTTATTATCATTGCAACGACGGTCAACAATTCTTCTATCTATCAGTTGAGCCTGAATTCTTTTTACTTTGAATCCTCAATTCCGAATGATTTTTACTGAATCCAAACGGTTTTGATGTTGACGAATTCGTGAATGCCCTGAATACTTAACTCTCGTCCGTAGCCTGAGCGTTTAATTCCACCAAAGGGTAAACGCGGGTCAGACTTGACTAAACCGTTGATAAAGACAGCACCCGCATCTAGCTCTGAGATTAAGCGATCGCGCTCCGCTTCATCTGTAGTCCATGCACTTGCACCCAAACCAAAGACTGTGCTATTTGCTAATTTTATCGCTTCATCGAGGGTGGAGACACGGAACATTAACGCTACAGGGCCGAAAAATTCTTCCTCGTAGGGGGGGGTTCCGGGTGGGATATCACTCAAGATGGTGGGTGGATAAAAGTTTCCCGGTTGTGCCAGGGGTTGACCGCCTATCAGCACTTTAGCACCTTTTGCGACGGAGGCTTTCACTTGGTTGTCGATATCTTGTAGAATGTCAGGTGTTGCTAACGGCCCGACATCCGTATCGGCTGCCATCGGATCACCGATTTTTAAAGCTTGGAATTTTTTAACTAAACCCTGTTCAAATTGATCGGCGATCGCTTCGGCTAGGATAAAGCGCTTGGCTGCAATGCACGACTGACCATTATTTAACATTCTAGCGGTGACTGCCGACTCCACCGCCGCTTCTAGATCTGCACTTTCGAGGACGATAAACGGATCGCTACCCCCCAATTCTAATACCGTTTTTTTGATGTGTTTCCCGGCAAGAGAGGCGAAACTCATGCCCGCAGGTTCGCTTCCGGTGAGGGTTCCCGCTTTGACGCGATCATCAGCGATCACTTGAGCGACTTTATCCGATCCGATCAGCAAGGTTTGAAACACGCCTTCGGGAAAACCCGCCTCAGTGAAAATTTCAGCGATCGCCAGCGCACATTGGGGTACATTGGAAGCGTGTTTGAGCAAGCCGACGTTCCCCGCCATCAGTGCTGGTGCCGCAAACCTCAAAACTTGCCAAAAGGGAAAATTCCAGGGCATGACGGCTAAAATAATGCCCATAGGTTCATAGCGCACGTAGCTTTGACTCGCATCCGTTTCAGCCGGAACAGGGGCGAGAAATTGAGCGGCGTTTTCAGCGTAGTAGCGACAAACCGAAGCGCTTTTTTTGGCTTCTGCGATCGCTGAAGTGAGAGGTTTTCCCATTTCCAGCGTCATCAGTTTAGCGAATTTCTCGGCATCAGTTTCAAGAATATTCGCCGCATTCTGCATCCAGTTGGCTTTTTGTTCGTATGGCAGATGCCGATACTGTTCAAAGGCTTGTTGGGCGAGGCTGAGACTGTTTTCGATTTGAGCGTCTGTTAACGCTTCAAATGTCTTCAGCAACTCCCCTGTCGCTGGATTTATTGTAGCAATCCCCATAGTAACTTTTAGTTTTTTTAAGATAAAAGTTCGGACGGGTTTCTAGGCCTGTCCCGTTCTCCTTTATCCTAACTCTGAACAACTCCTAACTCTTGTTTAACTTATTTGTTGCTGATCAGTCTACATAAATCGATACATTTCACAAAAGAATGGAGATTGACATCCTCTCCAGTTAACCCTCCTCAAGGTTAACGGTATTCAATCCTACAAGCTAACTTGCAAGGGAGTTTCAGCGAATTTCCTCATGGATCTCCAAAAAATTTTGCCAAAGGGGTTGACACCCAAGAATAATCTCTCTATAGTAGTAAAGGTGAAAGGCAAGAAATGCTAAACACAAGTTTTGCCCCCATCGTCTAGAGGCCTAGGACACCTCCCTTTCACGGAGGCGACAGGGATTCGAATTCCCTTGGGGGTATTAAAAAATAAACACCGAGTTAAAGCTTGAGGTTCTATACACTCAGGCTTAAACTCTTTTTAGGGCTAATCGTTATGACGATCCAAATAAGAACAACCAAAACGGTAGAGTTATTAATAAAACGACAGAACCGACAGCGAGAGTCGTAACCGTTAACTCCCGATCTAGATTAAACGCTTCTGCTAACACCAACGTTGCAAAAGCAGGGGGAGTTGCCATTAATAATACCATAACCAAGAGCGGTGAACCCCTAACGCCCAAAATCGAGAGAATTGTACCGATAACCAACGGAACAATAAACATTTTAATCGTCAGACTGACAGAAGCTTGTTTCAAATAACGCCAAGAAGACAGTTGACTCAAGCGCATTCCCATCAAAATCAACGATAAAGCAATCATACTCCAAGCCGTTACTCGTAAACTCTGTTCGACTCCAGAAGGGAAAGGAACCTCCCGAAAAACCAAGCTAAACCCTAAACTCCACAACGCCGGATTTTTCAACATGACTATCATCAAAGATAGAGGGTTTTGAGTCTCTAAACCAAACTTAGCTGCTAATAATACTCCCAACCCATAGGCGCCAATAGCAGAACCCAAACCATCATAAAATACCGCCCAACCAAAATATTCTGTTCCCACCAATGATAAGATAACAGGAAAACCAATATAACCCGTATTTCCCACCATTGAACTTAAAATAAAACTCCCTTGAGTAGGGCGACTCCAAGATAGATTGAGATGAGAATCATGGCGTTTTTGACTGATCCAAACCCAAGCCAAACTCGCACCCGATAAAATGGCTATCCACGCCACAACCGGGGCTAACCAAATTCCTCCCGATAAGTCAGCTTGACGTAAAAATGCAAAAATTCCGACAGGAACCCCAACCCAAAATAAAAATCGTCCAATCCAAACGGGAACAAAAGAGGGTAAAATAAGTCTGAGAATCCATCCCAAAAGGACTCCGCCAATTAACCATTGATAGAGTTGTAGAAGTTGAGTCATTATCTTAGAGATGAGCCTCGAATTTTGGTGAATTTAATCATCATTTTTTCGCGATTTATTCAAAAATAAATTAGCTTTTTTATCTCTAATTTTCAGCCGAACCTTTGAGGAATTCCCCAAGAAATCAATCCCAGCCCAAAAATATATAAACCGATCCGGAACAGTGATAGTTGTTATTGAAAACTCAATTGTATAATGTTGGAAAATTAATCTTTGGTAAAAAGGATACCCATTGCGGCTTTTACCTTATATTAAAAGGTTGAATCGCCAAATCAAGACTCAAAAATTAGAGCTTGTAAGCCTCTGAGAGTGGGTTAGGGTGTTTAAGTGCTGCATCACGCAGCTTTTACACTAGATTTGAGTAAAGCTGCCTAAATCCTAAACTTAATGCTGATAATTTTCAACTCTCAGTCTAAAATCGATAAGTGGTGCTTTGACGAAAAGCAGGAGTGAAGCTGTTGAATAACGCAAGTCTGCCCGAAAACACACAACCCCTCTCCGAAATGGTTGCAGAAGATATCCCGGAAGCCATTCGAGATCCTAACGATACTGAACCCACCGCCAGCCAGTCGCAGCGAAAGTGGCTGTTTTGGAAGTTACTGGGACTCGCTACAATAGCATTTGGTCTGACGCTGTTGCTCAACTACCAGTTTGGCATCTTGATGACACAGGCACCAAGCGACTTAGCGCAACCCAACCCAACCGTTGTTTCGACTGAACCCTCAGTCTCTGCGACGGCTTCTCCGGCTGGGGAAAACCCCTTAACAGAGGAAGCGAGTTCCGGTGATCAACCCTCAGAAGACTTGCTTGGACATCTTCCCTACGAAGAAGCATCCCCAGATGAATTGAAAAATATTACAGCAGATGGCAGCATTAAATTGCGTTCTGCTGCTGCCCAAGCTTACCTAGAAATGGCAGATAGCGCTCGGCAAGAGGGAATTCGCTTAATTCCTTTATCTGGATTTCGCACCATTCAAGATCAAGAATATCTGTTTTTTGAGGTGAAAGCCCAACGGGGACAAAATGCCAGCAAACGCGCTGAAGTGAGCGCTCCTCCGGGTTATAGCGAACATCATACAGGTTATGCTCTCGATGTTGGGGATGCAGATTTTCCCGATACTCATCTGGCTGTCAGCTTTGAAAAAACAAAAGCCTTCGAGTGGTTGGCTGAAAATGCAGCTTTCTACAGTTTTGAGTTATCCTTTCCCCAAGACAATCCTCAAGGGGTGAGTTATGAACCCTGGCATTGGCGTTATGTTGGCGATCGCCATAGTCTAGAAACGTTTTATAAAGCCAAGTCAAAGTTGGAAAATTCCCTTGATATCCCCGAAGCTGAGATCGAACCCTAATCTGTTATGAAGCAAACGTCCCTAAATCTGATTGCGATTACGATTTTTACCCTAACGATGTCCGCTCTGCTCGGGCCATTAATTCATTTATCTCCTATCATTCCTGCAAGTTTAGTGTTTTCGCTGCTCGTTTTGGGGACCATTGATACCCTAGCGCTCCAAGGTCAGGGTTCAACCGTTTTAATTGAAAGTATAGAAGGAATTTCTCCAGAAAAACGCGATCGCATCCTCCGTCACGAAGCTGGACATTTTCTGGTAGCCTATTTAATGAATATTCCCATCACAGGTTACGCCCTGAATGCTCTCGAAGCCTGGAGACAGGGACAAACGGCTCAAGGTGGCGTTCAGTTTAATGATAGAGAGTTGTTGGGACAACTGCAACAAGGTCAGCTTTCCGGCCAATTAATTGATCGCTACTGCACCGTTTGGATGGCGGGAATCGCAGCAGAAATTTTAGTTTATGACAAAGCAGAAGGCGGCGCTGAAGATCGAGGAAAAATTAGAACCGTTTGGAGACAACTCAGACGCCCTCTTTCGGAAGCTACTCTCAAAGAGCGTTGGGCGACTCTACAAGCCCAAACTTTGATTGAACAACATCAGTCCGCCTATGAAGCCTTAGTTGAGGCGATGGGACAACGCACCCCAGTCGAAGAATGCTGTCAGATTCTTGAGAAAACCTTAAAAATTAACCCTTAAAAACGGTCAAACTGCCCATTTTTCCGTCGTTATTCCCCTAATTTTCTTCCTTGACGAGCAATTTGCATTAATTCATCCTTCAAATGGTGACAGTCTTGACTAAATGCTGATCGGTAGGCGCGATAAATTATTTAGCAAGCAGTCAGTGGACAACCTTTGCCACCGTTGCTGTGGAAAGGCATATTAAGCGGGAAGAATCCAATGACTATGACTATGACTATGACTTTCGATGACATTTATCGCTATTTCCAAAGCCCTCCGCCTGTTTATCTTAATAAAGAGTTGGCGGTTTGCTACATCTTATCTGTCGTCTTACAGGGAGATTCCTATGGAACCGAGTTGATTGACCGACTAGAAGAAGAATATGCCATCTACAGACTGTCAGATACGGTACTCTATAGCGCCCTGAAGTTTCTCGAAGCACAAGATAGTATTACCGGGTATTGGAAGAAGGTAGAAGGACGGGGGCGTCCTCGCAGAATGTATCAACTCACTCCTGAATTTCGGAACAAAGCTCAAGAATTGGCTCGTCTTTGGTACGAGTATGCTCAGGAGTATGCCGGAGAGGCTCAACTTGTGTAAAGTATTCTAAGGAAAACTTTTACTCAAGCTGTCTCACTTGTCGCCCATGACTGTTCCTGTCTTACCTTCTACCTTTGTACTCACGTCCCTAATGGTTGTCGGTCTGTTTTTCTTCATTAAGGCTTCTGTTAAAGAGCGCATTCAACAAGAAAAACTGATCGCTCCACAAGAGGCTGAGTCCTTGTTGACTCAGCTTCAACTTCACTTTAATTCACGGGCTTATCGAGTGGCACAAACGAACCCTGAAGAAAATCAAATCATCTTTGAGGGGCTTGTTCGTCCAAGTGGGTTTCTGGCTATTTTTTTAACATTGCTCACCGCCGTAGGATTGTTATGTTTAGCCCTAGTTCTATCCATGATCGTTCCGCAGAATGGTCAATGGTTTCTGGGGCTAGTGATTCTTTCTCCCTTAACGGGTCTGTTTTATTGGCAACGAGCTAGACGCATAGAGCAGGTGACCCTGAAGCTCGAAGTGGCTGTTGACTCCGTTACTCAACCCCAGAGTATCATTACCGTTCGAGGACATCGAGATGAACTCGCTACCCTGAAACAGTCTCTTGGGTTGAAATCCTGGGAAGAAACTCACTAAACGGGTAAAGTTAGGCTTTGAGCAAGGGGTGATCACGGAGAGGAGATAGAAGTCCTCACTCCTCAAAATTTAGACTTCCTGTATGATTTGCTTTCTAGAGAGTTATAATTAAGTCTTACTCATCTAGTTAAGCGTCTCATCGGTCAGGCCACTTCTGCCGAATCACAATCAACTCTAGGAATTCATCTTGATTCTGCTCTGAGTCCGACAAAAAAAAATGATGTTGCCCACAACACCATAAACTAAGCCCGAGCAGGACTTGCAGTCGTTTTCTCTGCTATTTCTTTTAAACTTGGGAACAGAAAATGGTTTTCTTCGACATACTGGGCGCCGAATAAGCCCTTCTCAGCCCAAAAGTATCGATCGGTGGTATGTTCGTTTCGCTTGACAAGTAGCAATGCTGGAGGAATGATTCCCTCTGCGTGAATAAACTTGCGGGCAGCTGTTACGGGCTTGTCTTCTCCACTAGAAATGCTGTATTGGGGTACACATTCTAGAATCCGACGGCCTTCTTGTCTGCGACGGCTCTTGCGCTTACGTCTTCTAGCCAACTTAAGTTACCTCCTGTTTTTTGCAGACTTGTTGTAAATCTAGCTACCAAATCCGGTAGAAGTATATCGATTCTGGCTCAAAATTTCAATATCTTTTAACAGATTGATACAAAAAAGCCTTGCCATAAAGCTAAAGCAGTGCTATTAACGTTAATCATAACTTATCCCCTCGGGAATAGAAAGAGCTGAGGGCCAAAAAAGCTGAAAAAAAATATTCTCAAGGGGTAAGTCGCCTGGGACAGTGACCAGGGGGCTTGCTGTCGCTCATCTGTTGAAAATGCTCTAAAATGCAAGATAAGCTCGCAAAATCAACTGGGTTTGCGGGAAAAGCAGACTGCTCACAAGCTTTAACCCCCAATCATTTGCTCCTCTGCCCTCATGCCAACCCGTTCTGAGTTCGTTACACTCTGCCAAGCTCAAGTCTCCCTGGTAGCCAGTTTGGGAGCATCATTGAGTATTGTCTATTTAACAGAAGACTGGGTTGAAGGCGGTCACAGAAAACTGATCCCCGTGGCAGCTTATCCCGAAAGTAGTAATGTAAATCAGCCAGAAAGTCAAGCCTTGATGTCCTCAAGCTTAGATGTAGAAGACAGTCTCATGTCTCGTCCTCGTTTGCTGGCCCCAACCTCATCGAACCCCGCAAATACTATTCCCCGGGTTGAGGTTGAATCTAGAATCAATTTTGAGATCCCTTCATCAAAACCCCCTCTAGAAGAACAGCAACCCTTAGAACAGCGTCAATTCGTCTTGCCCCTGATGCGGGATGGTGTAGTCATGGGGTTTTTAGTCACGAGCCGAGAAGATCGACCTTGGACCCCTCAAGAACAGCATCAAATTCAAGTGATCGCTCACACCCTGACCACAGCTTTTATTTTAAATCGACGCTTGCAATGGCTTCAGCAACAATTTACACAGCAGCAAAAATTACAAGCTCAACAATACGATACCCTACACAGTCTCCTGCACCAGTTGAAAAGTCCCCTGACAGCAGTGCGAACCTTTGGAAAATTGTTGATCAAACGTCTTTTACCCGAAGATAGAAACCATAAAATAGCAGATGGGATTCTTCGAGAAAGCGATCGGATCAAAGAACTGCTTGAACAAGTCGATCACACCCTCGCCGTCAACGAAGAACAAATGCGTTTACCCCTAGCATCCGATCAGGTTCAAGATCTCGAAGACAACTATCTCGCCGGACAACCCCACCCATCTCCCAGTCTAAAACCCCCAGGATTGCTCCCGGCTGGCCAATTTTTAGAAGCCACTTCAGTCCAAGCCGTTCTTGAACCCTTGATCCTCTCGGCACAAGCGATCGCAGAAGAACGTCAACTCACCTGTATTACTGAGATTCCCCCCCAATTACCCCTCGTACAAGCCAATTCTCAAGGCTTGCGTGAAGTTTTGAGTAATCTGATTGACAATGCCCTCAAATACACCCCACCTCACGGCTGCATCTCCATTCGGGTTCATCCTCCCTCAGAAAACAGCAAATTATCCCATCCCTTAAGAATTACCATCAGTGACACAGGTCCCGGTATTCCCCGCAAAGACTTAGAACATTTGTTTGAACGAGGTTATCGAGGCATTCAAGCGACTGGTAACATTCCCGGAACGGGTTTGGGACTAGCGATCGCTCGCGACTTAATCAAGCAAATGCAGGCAGAAATACAAGTTTTTTCCCCCGTCAACTCGAACTTACAATTACCCAACCTCGGCCAACTTTCTCATCCGCAGGGTCAGGGAACAACCTTTGTGATTGGGTTGAAGTTGTGGGGTTGCGATTCCCCTTTTTAAGGTTCACCAAATATCGTATAATGCGAGTCGCAGACTTAGACCCACCACTCAAAAGAGTTACAATTTTTCTACCATTAACATGAACACAAATGACCCTGATCTACCGAATCAGGATACTCCCCCAATCAGTGATCCTGCTGTAACCAGCACCCCCCCTAACCGGGATTCTCTAGTTCAACGAGAAGATATTATGGCACGAGCAGAAGATCGCCGTAATATTTGTCGAATTTTGAGTCGGGCGCACGTTTTAGTTTCGATTCGCTGGTCAAATACTCATCTTTATATTGGCATTCCCAGTACCGTTTTTGCGGCTTTAGCAGGGGTTCAAGCCATCGCGGATCTGGGGCAAGAAAAAAATACTTGGGGAACCATTATTCAGATTATTCTCTCGATTTTAGTCGCGGGATTAGCCCCTTTACTGACTTTTTTAAATCCGAATGAAAGAGCCAATACTCATCAAACCGCTTCACGAGTTTATGAGCAAATTGGCGATCGCTATGATGCTTTTTTACTGCAATGTCTAGTCGAGTCTCGAGGCTTAAAACAGGAACTCGATGATTTAGTGCAGTTAAATCTATCTTATTCAGAAGAAAAAAAACCGCTTCCTCTGACGCCAGAATGGGCATTTCAACGAGCCAAACAAGAACAGATGATTGCTCCCTTTGCTAAAGAACATAAAAGTCAATCATAAAAAGCCAAACTCTGTTAAAATAGAGTCTAAATTTATAGAAGTGGCTCGTCGATAGTTCTCCATGCAATCTGAACTTCAAGGCTTAGAAATTACCAAAGGAGAATTCAAACACCTCAGTGGTTTGGGGATGGATCAAGTTTATCGACCACCAACCTGGCAAAAATTCCTCAAGGAAGGATGTAAAACCTTAATCACATCCATCCTGATTTTAATCAGTTATGGGATTTTAGCAACGATATTTGAACAACATCACCCGTTGCTAATCTTCATACATCTTCTAGCAGCACTGGCAGTCATTATTGATGATCTCTATAAAATAATCACGACTCTGAGAAGCCCGAATTTATTGCAAATTTTTGATGAAGTTGATCGCTATAATACGATTGTACAGGCCGTCATTCTCTATGATCACTTAGAACAAGCAGGCAACTCTCAAGTTAAAATTTATCAGCGAGAAGAAGTAATCACTGCTTTAAAAATTATTCGAGGCGATCTGGTTAGAGCATTAAAAACTGAAAAAATTCTTCGCAAAAATCATCAATTTATTAGCGAACATCAAGAACTTCTAGAAACCGACTTCAACCGCTTAATTCAGCCGGGGAGTGGCGATCGCAGCACAGAAGAAAGCCGCCTGCTTCACCAGTCACGACAACTGGCGACAGAAGTCCACCAAAAACTCAAACAACTCCAACAGAAACACTCAACCCGTTAAATGTTAGGCTGTTGTATTATGCACTCGACAAATATTAGCCGATGCAACCTAAAATTATTGTACTCGATGACGATCCAACAGGCTCTCAAACCGTTCACAGTTGCTTGTTGCTCACCCAGTGGGATATCGACACCTTGCGACTCGGACTTTGTGATCAATCTCCCATTTTCTTTATCCTGACTAATACCAGAGCGTTAACCCCAGAACAAGCCGCCAGCGTCACTCGGGAAGTCACTCAAAACCTTAAACAAGCGATCGCCGCAGAGTCTATCGAAGATTTCCTCGTCGTTAGTCGTTCTGATTCTACCCTACGCGGTCATTATCCCATTGAAACGGACGTGATCGCCGAAGAACTCGGTGGTTTTGATGCTCATTTCCTCGTTCCCGCCTTTTTTGAAGGAGGACGGATCACTCGCAATAGCGTTCATTACTTGATAGTGGATGGCGTTCCCACTCCGGTACACGAAACCGAATTTGCGAAAGACTCTGTATTTGGCTACCATCACAGCTACTTACCCGACTACGTGGCGGAAAAAACAAACGGTAAAATTCCCGCTACCTCCGTTGAACGCTTTGTTTTAGATGATATCCGCAGTGGAACTCAACATCGCCTCATGCAGCTTTCTGGGAACCAGTGTGTTGTTGTTGATGGAGAAACCCAAACCGACTTAGATCACTTTGCTTCTGATATTTTAGCGACTGCCAAAAAAGGAAAACGTTTTCTGTTTCGCAGTGCCGCCAGTATCCTCACCTCCCTCGCCGCCCTTGGCCCTCAACCTATCCCGGATGTAGAAATGTCTAAATACAGCCGTGAAGGGAAACCGGGTGTGGTGTTAATGGGTTCTCATGTGAAGAAATCAACCCAACAACTCGAACGTTTGTTGCAAGAATCTAACATTGTGGGAATAGAAGTGGATGTCTCTCATTTACTCGAAGATAGCACTGTTCAACGTCAGGATTTATTAACCCAAATACTTCAACAAATTCAGCAAGTACACCGCGAAGGAAAAACACCTGTTATTTACACCAGTCGTCAAGAACTTACTTTTAGTAGTACCGAAGTTCGGCTAGAATTTGGCGTGGCTGTTTCTGATTTATTGATGGATATTGTGCGAGGTTTACCCGAAGATATCGGATTTTTAATCAGCAAAGGTGGAATTACCTCTAATGATGTTTTGAGTAAAGGTTTAGCTTTGAAAACCGCTCGTTTATTGGGTCAGGTTATTGCCGGATGTTCTATGGTGAAAACCTCCGATCATCATCCTCAATTTCCCAATTTACCTGTTGTGTTGTTTCCGGGAAATGTTGGTGATGCGGATGGGTTAGTTACGGTTTATCGCCGACTCAGCCAACAAAATTAACGGGAGTTCAGGGGGTGATCCAAGAGCGATCAAGGTGGTTGTCTCAGCTTCATAGCCTTCATCCCTCCTGATCAAATAGGCTTTTTAGGATTGCTAAATCTTTATACTAAATTTCCACATTTCCAGGGAAACCCGTCATCTGACTCCAGAGTAAACGGTGGCTTTTCATGTGAACCTTTTGTGTTACATATTTTCACTGAGACAGTAAAGTGATTAAAGTTCGATAAATTTCAGTAAAACCACTGAGGCGACTTGTTCTAAATTAAGATATCCTAGAAATAAAAATGAATCTAGAAAAAGCTTAAGTTGTGAACAATAAGCCAAACATAAAAAAAGCATATCAGGGTCTCGGAAAAAATCAGAAAATGTTTCTCAAATCTTTATACAGAGGCTCTCTTTCAATCCAAAACTCTGTTTATTATCAACGGCTTATCTCTGGTCTTGAAAGTAGAGGTTTAGTTGAATTTGTAGAAGAACAGCTAGTTTTGACACCGTTGGGCAAATCAATGTGCGAGCTAGGACTAAGAACCAAAAATGATATAAACACTGCAACAACTATTGATGAGTCTTCAGAAAATCCTATTGCAGAAACAAGAAAAGAAAGCAAAAATTCAATAAATAAGCAAAAAACACTTGAAAAAAGCAATCAATTTCTAGAACTGTATAAACAGGGACTCAGTTATCAGGATATAGGAGATAAGTTTGGATTAAGCAGAGAAAGAGTGAGGCAGATTCTTGATATTAATCCTGCATTTTATGAGTATTTGGAAGAACGTGAGAAAGAAAAACTAGCTGAAGATGAAGCAAAAGCACTCGCGGAACAAGAAAAAGCAGAACGCTTAAAGAAAGAATTTTATCTAAAGAGTTTAGCTGTTCTCTATCCCGAAAGAGTTGCAGAATTATGGGACTACGAAAAGAATGGAGATCTCAAACCTGAAGATATCCAGGCTGGGAGTGCCACCCAATTTATTTGGCTTAAATGTCCTATTGATGGACACTCTTGGAAGAAGAAACCAAACGACATAAGAAGAAGTTGGACTAAAAGTGGAACAAGTGGATGTCCGGTGTGTGCAGGTAGAAAAAAGAAGGCTGAAAAGCAGCCTAGTTTAATAGAAGTTTATCCTGAACTGATTAGTCAATACTGGGACTACGAAAAAAATAAAGAATTTGATTTAGATCCAGTAACCCTTTCTTTAGGTAGTAATAAAAAGGCTTGGTTTAAATGTCCTCATGATGGAAATGAATGGCAAGCACAAATTTCCTCAACAATCAATCAACAGTGGTCAAAGGGTAATGCTGGTTGCCAAGTTTGTAATGGGACTCATGAAAGAAAGCGAGGGGAATGGGGTAAAGCAAATCCTATTGGAATTGAATTTCCTGATCAGGTTTCTAAATATTGGCTATATCAAGCAAATAATCAGCTAGAACTCGATCCTATGAAATTAACAATAGGATCGAAAAAAGAAGCTTTCTTCAAGTGTCCTATTGATGGTTATGAGTGGGTAGCAACAATAACTGCGATCGCAAGAGGATCGTGGAAAAAAGGGAATAGTGGTTGTCCAGCTTGTAGAGGGTTAGTCGCCACTGAAACCAATTCACTGATTGCTCTTTATCCTGAATATGTTGCTCAATATTGGGATTATGAAAAAAATAATCAACTCAGTATATTTCCTGAAAAGGTAACTAGAGGTTCTCAACAAGAAGCTTGGTTTAAGTGTCCACATGATGGATATGAGTGGAAGACTAGGATAGGTAGTATTACTAAGGCATCATGGAGTTTAGGTAATAGTGGTTGTCCAGCTTGTAGAGGTAAAATTTCCACTGAAACCAATTCACTGATTGCTCTTTATCCTGACTATGTTGCTCAATATTGGGATTATGAAAAAAATAACCAACTTGGTTTAGAACCAACAGCATTGACTAAAGGATCTAACCAAGAAGCTTGGTTTAAATGTCCTATAGATGGATATGAATGGAAAACTCAGATTAATACTATTACGAGACCTTCTTGGAATTTAGGTAATAATGGTTGTCCAGCTTGTAGCGGTAAAATTGCCACTAAAACTACATCATTAATTGCTCTTTATCCTGAATATGTTGCTCAATATTGGGATTATGAAAAAAATAATCAACTCAGTATATTTCCTGAAAAGGTAACTAGAGGTTCTCAACAAAAAGCTTGGTTTAAGTGTCCACATGATGGATATGAGTGGAAGACTATAATAGGCAGTATTACTAAGGCATCATGGAATTTAGGTAATAGCGGATGCGCTCGTTGTTTTGGCTGGTCTTTAGAAGCAATTCGTCAGTTTGTGGCTAGTTTAGAAGTTCATATTCCAAACCTAACCCAAGCTGAACTGTATAAAATATTTGAGCAATCAGGTGTTTTAGATACACAGAATGCCGAGGGACTCAAGATTGTCAAAGATATCATTAAGGGCAAACTTTCCGGGCAGAAACTTCGAGAGGTAATTCAAGGGAAGACAATCAAAATCTCAGAAGTAGAGACGGTCTCAAATGTAGATTTAAAAGCTGATTCTGAACTTAAAGTTGTTGATAAAGCCTCTCAAACTTTTGAAACAAACAGTGATTCACCAGAACAACTTAATGAATCTAATGAACTGCCTAGTGTAAAAGTACAAAAAAGCCTAGAATTTCTAAATAGTAAAGTTGTCGCTTCAGCAGATCAAGAAGCTATTGATTTCTTTATTGCTTCTAGGCTTAATCGAATTTGGGCAGAAGTTTTTGAGGATGAATCTGCTGTAGAAGGTGTAGAAACTTTTTCGGATGAAGGTTATGGTCATCAGGTAAGAGATCAATTTCTTGACGAGTATAACCAGGCGCAAGATATGTCAATTCCATCAGGTTGGGCGTTCCGTGTTAATGGCAAAATTACCCCTCCAAACTTAATGCAAAAGTTGGCTGCGGTACGGCTACGCAATCAAAAGCGAATGCTAAATCTATCATTAACTGGAACGGGGAAAACAATTGGTGGAATTCTTAGCAGTCGGATTATTGATGCTCGTCTTACAATCATTATCTGTCCGTTAGATACACTGCAAAATTGGCATGGGGAAATCAAGCACGTTTTTCCAGATAGTCGAGTAACAATCAAAAATTTTAATCCTCATTGGTCAGATATTGAGGAGGGAAATCACTACATTCTGCTAAATCATGAAATGTTCCAGCAACCCTCAACACCTCACCAGATCCGACGACTGCTAGACCGATATAAAATTGACCTGATCATTGTGGATGAAATTCATCGCTGTAAACATCGTAGTAATGACCCATCCAAGCGGCGACAGATGGTTCTTGCACTCATTACGAATGCAACAGAGAAGAATCCCGATCTTCATGTGCTGGGAATGAGCGCAACTCCTGTAATTAATAACCTAAAAGAAGGTAAAAGTTTAGTTGAGTTGGTGACAGGTATAGAACGATCAGATTTAGGGGAATCAGCTACAATCAACAACTGTATGCGTTTGTATCAGGCACTTGTCACTTTAGGAATTCGTTCTAGGGTTAAACCCAAAATCCAAATTGACAGGGTTACTATTCCAGTTGATTGCACTCACTTGGTTGATGAAATTCGGCAAGAAGGTACATCTCTTTTAAAAATGGAGCAGATTCTTACCCGTGCCAGAATTCCAACAATTGTTAAGGAACTTCGAGCAAAAACAATTGTTTATACTCATTACGTTGAGGGCATTGTTGATCAACTAAAAGAAGCAATTGAAGCAGCAGGATGGACTGTTGGTTTCCACATCGGAGGAGATAAGAGTGGCCGTAATAATTTTATTGATGGTTCTACTGACATTTTGATTGCTAGTAGTGCAATGGCGACTGGTGTTGATGGGTTTCAACGAGTTTGCGATCGCCTAATTCTCAATATTCCCCCCTGGACAAGTGCTGAATTAGAGCAGTTAGAAGGGCGTTTAAATCGTCAGGGACAATCCCATGATACCCTCACTATCCTCATGCCTGTAACTTATGGTTTAGACAACGGAGAACGCTGGAGTTGGGATGAAGGGCGTTTAGCTCGGCTGCAAAACAAACAGACGGTTGCTGATGCTGCGGTTGATGGTGTAATGCCTAAAGGTCAGCTACGCACAGAATCTCAAGCATTTCGAGATCTGCGGCAATGGTTAGAACGCTTGAAAATAGGTGAACAAAAATCAATTATTCGCCCTAGAATCTTTGTTCCACTTCCAGATGTTGATCCTATAGATGTGCAGCGACGTAATGCTCAGTACGGTGACTTTAGCCGGATGAATGCCCGTTGGAATAATAGTTACAGTCACACTACCTACGAACGTTTGCAAGCCAATCCAGAAGAATGGATGCAATATCATACCCTTTATCAAGATGCTCGAAAAACTTGGTCGGTTATTCCTTACGAGGAAGCTATCAAGTGGCTTCAGAAACGTTCTGATTTAGTTGTGGCTGATTTTGGTTGTGGGGAAGCACTAATTGCTAAAGTTTTTGCTAGTAAACATATTGTTCATAGCTTTGATTTTATTGCTATTAATGATTCAGTCATCGAATGTGATATTGCTCGTGTCCCTTTAGAGGATAGCTGTCTAGACGTTGCTATGTTTAATCTATCGCTGATGGGTTTAAACAGTGCTGATTATATTGCAGAAGCAGCCCGGACACTCAAACTTGATGGACAACTCTGGATTTATGAGGTAACATCCCACATTAAAGATCTTCAAGGGTTTGTTAGGAAGCTTGAACTAGCAGGTTTTAGAATAATTGAAAATACGCCAGTATGGAAGTTCCAGTATATTCGAGCTATCAAATCCGAGGAAGTCGAACTTTCTCAACTCATCCTTGATCTCTAGTTCCCTTAGCATAATCGGCAGGGAATCGATAGTTCTTTTGCTGTGATTTGGAATTATTCTAACCTTATGAATCAGCCTCTACTGAATTGATATCTTCTGGGGGTGGATGACGACCGAGTAATTCCTCTTCTGCCCGAATTGCCAACATAGTTGACCGATTCAAATCAAGGGCTTGAACCGTTGCTCGACCGATTGCTGTTAACCCAATTACTGGCTCACTCGTGTTGAACGTAACTGTAACAACGATAAAAATTCCATCAATTCAACCAGCCCCTCGGCTTCCTGTCGTTCGGCTTGAGACAGGGTATAGCCAGAGTCCTGACGATCTAAGAGAAATTGCAAACGAGCTTGAACTGCGGGTGACAGTTGAAAGCGAGTGAGTTCTAGGGGAATTTCGACGATTTCGGGCATAGAGCAGTCAGCCTCGGTCTGTAATTCTTTGACTCTATTTTAGGCGATCGCATCGAGTCAGGTTTCCCTCTACAAATTCTATAGCTATTATTGTTCTAAACCCGATGAACTGCGTTTCCCTGGAACTAAACCTCGACGTTCTGGAGTAAGTGCTGATCTCATAAAACGACTTAAGTGTTGTAGATGAGGATGATCGGATAATAATTCTAACTGTTCTAACGCTTGTTCGAGTCGATAGCCGGAACGATACAAAATCCGAAACGCTTTTTTCAACAGTGCTAATTCTTCTGGGGTGAAACCTGCCCGTTTTAAACCAATCGTATTGAGCGATCGCACTTTTGGGGGAGTTCCTTCTACCATCATAAACGGGGGTACATCTTGAACAATGCGCGTCAATCCAGCAATCATTGCTAGTTTACCAATATGAACAAATTGATGCACACCCACCAGCCCACTAATTCGGGCTTGAGACTCAATGTGAACATAACCCGCCAACGCCACGCCATTGGCAATGATCACTTGGTTTTCTATCACACAATTATGAGCCATGTGAGAATAAGCCATTAACAGATTTTGATTGCCTAAAATCGTCGCTTGACCTTCATAGGTCGCCCGATTAATGGTGACATATTCTCGAATTACATTATCATTGCCAATTTTAACAAAACTAACCCCTCCGGTATACTTGAGATCTTGAGGTTCAGTTCCAATCACTGCACCGGGAAAAATTTGATTGCGATCGCCAATTTCTGTCCAGCCCTCAATCACCACATGAGGGCCAATGGTTGTATCACGCCCTACCTTAACATTTTCCCCAATCACAGCATAAGCTCCCACTTGTACACTGGGGTGTAGTTGTGCTTTGGGATGAATAACAGCCGTTGGGTGAATTAAGGTGAGCATAGGGATTTTTAATTTTAGGGTATGTGATGTTGGGTGATTTCAGGAGATTGATAACCGGAAAACTCTGTTCATTTTAATCCGATCTCTAAAATCACCTGACAACGCTGATGAGTTAAATACAAGAAAACATCAATTCGCCTTCACAAGCCCGTTTACCATCGACTTCTGCGAGGGCTTGGACTTTGGCGAAACGACGCCGTTTCAAAGAAAGGATGTCAACCGTCATAATCAGTTGATCACCGGGAACCACTGGACGGCGAAATCTGACTTTATCGATGCCTGCAAACAGGAACAAGTTCCCATCGAGATCGGGTATTTGCGTTAACACGACACCCCCCACTTGGGCCATCGCTTCGACGATCAATACTCCCGGCATGATCGGTTTTCCGGGAAAATGCCCTTGAAAATGAGGTTCGTTGAAGGTGACATTTTTGATTCCCACGGCCCGTTTTCCGGGTTCATACTCAATAATGCGATCAACGAGGGCGAAGGGGTAACGATGCGGTAACAGCTTTTGAATTTCTTCGATACCCATCACAGTTTGAACTACGGTTGTAGCGGTGCCGTTGGGGGTTTCTATCGCGTTAGAATCAACAGGATCGGATTTCACGTCAGACATTTTTTCAGGTTGACAATTTTAGAGTTTGCTTCCCATCTTTTGGGCGGCTAGGGCAACGGTTAACGAGAGAAGCTTCAGAGGGCGACTAAGGCGGCTTGCTGAATGCGTTGAACCAGTTGGGTATGTAGGTGATGACCTGCCTTGTAAGCCAAGTAATGAGCTTGAGGAATCACTCCCAACAAGCTCAAATCCCCTACTAAGTCTAAAATTTTATGACGCACGGGTTCATTTGAAAATCTCAACGGGGGATTTAACCAACGGTCGTCGCCGCAAACCAAGGCGTTATCGAGGGTTCCGCCTTTGATTAATCCCGCTTGTTGCAGGTGTTGAACTTGTTTTTGTAAAACGAAGGTGCGGGCGGGGGCGATCGCGGTTGTAAAATCTTCTTGTTGCGGCGTCCAACTGTACCATTGTTGACCAATTGCGGCGCTTTCAAAATCTATCCCGTAGCTAAAGCGAGTTTCATCTGAGGGGATAGCGACAACGAAAGCATCGCCCTGACGAATGATTATTTCTTGGGTAATGGCTATCGTCGGGCAAATTTGGGAAGTGATCGCCAGCCCAACGTTAGCGATCGCCTCTGCCCAGATTTTAGCCGATCCATCTAACAACGGAACTTCTGGCCCGTCAATTTCGATGCGGGCGTGATCGACTCCCATTGCGGTTAAAGCGGATAATAAATGTTCGACGGTACGAATACTAATTTTTGCCGGGTTAATTTTCTCGAAAATCCCTAATTCAGTGGAAAGCGTCGTTGAGACAACGGATGTAATTTTTGCAGGAATAATCGGTTTTTCGGGTAAATCCACCCGCACAAAATAGCGTCCGACGGCAGAACTTGGTAAAATGCGAACGGTTGTTTCTAAGCCGCTATGTAACCCGATACCCGATTGAATAATTTCATCGGCTAGGGTATGTTGACTGGTTTCGGTCATGGGGTTTTGATCGAACTTGACGGTGCGTTAGCATAGAACTCAAAAGTTGTGACTACAGAGTATCATGGAAACTCAATTTTTGTGGACTCAAAACTGGTATCCGGTTATTCCACTGAATTATTTGGATGTATCTTGCCCGACTGCGTTGACGCTTCTTGATAAAAAGTTAGTCATTATATCTTTCTCAGTAGCGTTCCCCAAAAAGGTTTACCTATTGTCAAGCTTTATTCTTAAATTTTGTAGTTTAAATCCCGGTTTTTTTGATAAACTGGGGTTGAAGCTAAGGGATTGACATTAGAGAAGCAGCCGTACAAACCCGCATCATCATTTCATCAGTTGTCGCATCATAAATTGAATAAAGGTTTCCGTTCCCAATCGCTGACGGGGGTGTAATATTATCAATTTCATTACGATTTGAAACGCCAAGAATATACCACTGCCAAGTGCGACAATGGCTTTTAGCATAAATCATTTCATCCCCGATTTTATAGGTGAATAAAGTTTCTCCTTTGTCATATAAACGAATACTGTACATGGAAACATCAAGATAAAGTTTTTGTCCCATTGATTCTCCCATATAGGACCAATAAAAAGGAGAATTTTGGGCAACAGCTTGCGGAGAATGTACCAATCCTAAAGTTGTCACAGCAATCGCAAGAGTTTTAGCAATAGATTTGATATTCATCATCAGAACTGAGGTAGACGGCTATTGACTGATTACGAATATTTCGCCTCAAAATCAGCATATTTATCAAAAATATTTTTTAAAAATCATCCGTCACTTCTAAAATCTCCGTGTATTCAAACGCATTGGGACTATGTTTGACTAATGGATAACGAACTCTCCCTGACTCGATGAAATCTTCCTCACAATCTGTTTTTGGGGAATTATAAGACAAAACATATTCTTTTCCAATGCGTTTTTCCATCTCTTGGGCGACTTCTCCCCGCCATTGGGTTTTCGTGACTAATACAACTAATTGATTTGCTAATTCGGGAATAATTTTAGCAATTTGACGCCGATAAATTTCATCTAAACTGCCAAAAGGAGAATCCATTACAATCGGAAAAGTGCTACTATCTGGCCCCATGAGGGTATTTTTTTGACTCCATTCTCGCACCCCTTCAATAATTCCACCAATAAAAGATAAGCTGAGAATCTGATTTTCTCCCGTAGAAGCAGCGACTTCTGCTTCATCTCCGGCTGTGGTTTCAATTAATTTTAATTCATATTGCTCATTAAGTTTAGGAAGATAGGGCGTAAAAGAAATTCGACTAAAAATATTCTGTACTCTGCTTTCTAATTGCCAACGAAATTGTTGATCTAATCTGTCTTTAATTTGAGTTAAGCAGTGAATTGACTCTTGAGTTTTTTCAATCCGTCTTTGGGCGATAACTTGTTTCATCTCATTCATTTTTTGTTTATCAATCTGTTTTTCCAGTTGACTCACTGAACTGTTTGCAGTTTCGATTTGTTGTTGGTTTGAACCGGTTTCGCGGTTGAGGTGATTAATTTTGGCTTCGACTTCATCTAAACGTTTTTGGAGTTGCTGAATATCTTCGTCAGGGTAGCTTCTCAGCTTCTTCTTGACATCATCCAGTTGGGTTTCTAGCCGAGACAATTCTGCACGATTTTGATTTAAGTTGGCTTGCTGTCGATCAACTTTTTCCCAAAATTCAGGAACTCGTTTTTCAATTTCATCTACTTGGGTACTCATGCGAATTGCGGTTTCTTCGATGTCTGCAACTCCCGCTTTTCCTAACCAGCTTTCTACCTGTTCTCGGTTGGGTGTTCCTGCTGTTAATTCTGTTCCACAAATACAGTGCTGTTGATGGAGTAAGTCTTGAATAAACTGTTGTGTAATTCCGGTTTGCAGTTCTCCTTTTTCTCTCAACTGTTCAAATTTTTCTCTAAATTTCAGAAGCGTTTCTGAGAGTAAAACCGTATAACCTCGTGTTGAAATTTCTCGACGAATGATTTCATTGGCTTGTTTCAGTTGTTCTCGAATTAACTTCGCTTGTTGTTCGAGTTCATCTCGGCGTTTTTGCAGTTCTCCAGCACCTTTTAAGTCTAATAAACGACTACTTAAAGTTCTTTTTAATTCATTGAGATGTTCTAACTCTTGTTCAATTTCGGTTTGACGTTTATTCAGACGTTCTATTTCTTGTTCACATTTTTTCTTGTCTTTAATATATTTTTTCGTTTCTGCATCTCCAATCACACTCAAATCCGTTTCCAGAGACTTTCTGGCTTCTCCTAAATGTTTAATCGCTCGATTTAACACTTCTACACCTAATAATTCTTTCGTCGCTTCGGCGATTTCTGCTTTTTTATCATCCCTAACAATTTGTTCAATTCGTTCGCCATCAAAGAAAAAATATTGATGTAAACTAATCGGTAAAATTCGATTCACAATATCATCAGGATGTTGCGGCGGTATTGTCCAACGTCCATCATCTCCGGCGACTTGCATATACAGTTCACTGGGCGTTTGTTCAATGTCTTTATTGTTTTTATACGCCCGACAAACTCGTTTCAGTTGGTAACGTTTGCTATCATGTTCAAACACAATTTCTACCCAACAAAGTACAGGTTTTCCGGGTTCAGATTCCGTGATCGCTCTTTTATTGACCAAATATTCAGAAGCCGCAAACGCCGCACTAAATCTATCATACAACACCCAAGTAAACGCATTCATTAACGTGGTTTTTCCCGCCCCATTATTCCCATGAATAACGGTTGTATTGCGTTCTCCCGAGGCTAAAATAACTTCTGGGGTTTGACCATAAAATTGACGAAAATTGCAGAGACGAATTGAAATCAGTTTCATTTTACCACCTCTTTAATAATTTTCAGGATATCATCATTAATATTACGTGGCGTTTTCATATAGAGTTTATCCCGTTCCGCTTGCAAAACTCGTTCAATGATTTCTTTGGCTTCGGGAGAGACATCCGCCAGGGGATCTTGAAGGCTATTCGGTTCTGTTTTTGGGTTATAAGAGGATTTTTTCTCGGCAAAAACATTAGAAATTGTGGAAATTAAACTATCAGAATATTGCAAACTCATGTTATACTATGTCCGGTTTATTAATGCTGTTATGGGGTGGGGGCGGGTTTATTGAACTTTAGTCGTGGATGTCAGAGATAGTCTAGAACCCGCCCCTACATAATGATAATCGATTAATCGGACATGATATTATTGGGGATCGGATTCTTTCTAGATTTTACTGTATGATGACTCGAATTTCATCGGAGTTATGTTAACTTTTTTGCGACAAAATCAAAGATCTAACAAACCATATCGCTTTTGTAATTCTAATAATTGCAGTCTCGCTTCTCCGGCGTTGTCAGCTAAATCGGCAAATTCTAAAAACCGTTTTAACTCTTTTCTTAACAAATTTCGTTCGACTTCTAAGGTATCTCGCCCTAAGTCTGGCGGCAGCACAATCATATCAAATAAAGTTGCTCGTTCTTTATGCGGATGAGGGCGCAAAATTCGCCCCCGACGTTGTACAAATTGACGGGGATTACTACTACTCGCAAGAATTACTGCATTTTGAATCGCCGGAATATCAACGCCTTCATCTAAACATCGAATCGCAACTAATCCTTGTAATTGTCCCGTTTCAAACTGATGACGGAGTTTTTCTCGTTCGATTAACGGGGTTTCTGCGGTATAAGTATTAATCCGATAACCGAGTTTTACCCCTAATAATTCAACCGTTGCTTCAAACTGACGAGTTGATGAATATTCACTGCTATCCATACTCCCATCTCCACAATAAAATAGGGTATGAGTCGTCTGTAAACGGTTTTTCATCAATTGATGCAAGGCGTTAATTTTATTAGAGGCTGAACCGATGAGTCGCGCCCGTTGGATTAATAAAGCAGTAATCGTTTCATTTTTTTCCAGGTTTTCTTCATCCATCAACGCCCAACCAATGCGAGTCGTTAATCGAGAATAGGCGCGACTTTCGGCTTCGGTTAATTCGACTAAAATCGGATAATATAAATAGTGAACTAAAGCCCCCTGACGAATCGCATCAGCGAGGGTGAGTTCCGGTTGCAAAACTGAACCAAAATATTGTAAAATAGAGTCAGTTCCTTCTTCATCAAAATGACGTTCAGGAGTCGCAGATAAGCCCAAACGTAGCCCTATCTTTCGCGGTAAACTTTCCTCTAAACGGGGTGAACCTAAGTTATGAACTTCATCGCCAATAATCAAAGTTTTTTCGGGAAAATACCGCAGTTGTGACTGAAGACTCTCTGAAATTAACGTCGCATTGGTGGTAATAATTGTAAGAAAGGGTTGCAAACCGGAACGAATATTATAGAGTTGGGCGGAAAGTTGACGTTGCCAGTTATGAACACTTTCAAATGCCAATAACGGTTTTAAGCCAAATTTTTCCGCCTCTCGCGCCCATTGCGTCACCAGATGACAATAGGGGCAAATCACGAATAAAACTTGTAAATTAATTTTCTGATAAAGTTCAGTGGCAATCGCTAAAGCAGTAATGGTTTTACCACTTCCGGTTGCCATTTTTAAAGTTCCTCGTCCCCGGTTAGAAAACCAGCTTTGAACCGCCTGTTTTTGATAAGAACGCAGTTGAATAGATGCCGGAAGTATTGGAATTCCTAACAGGGATGTATCCTGTACTGGTAGATTCACCACTTACTAAAAAATGGAATAGGGAATGAAAAATTCCGAACTTATATTTTTGTTATCTAATAGAGTTTGATCAGGCTTGCTTTCTAGATTTTTTCTGCTAAAAAGACAAATTCTAGGGTGCTTCCCAATCTGGACAGGTTTCATCCTCTACCCCGGTCGGGTGCATGGCACAGACGAGTAAATTGCCGCCATAAACTTGGCCATGATAATGTTGACAACCCCGACAAGCTGCATTTTGATGAGAGTTAGGATGAACGTAGGTAACAAACGGTTCAAACTCACTTTCATCGAATTCTAATTCTAGATCAAAATAGATGTCGAGAATCGGTTCGACAATTTCATTAAAATACTCTTCCAATTCGGGGAAGATTTTATTGTGAACTTCTTCGGTAATTTCTTCTGAAAATTTGGTCAGTTCATCAACCATTTGGTTCCAGTCTCTACTTACTTCTTCAAATAACTTTTCGACTTCATAAACTGCCGTTCCGACTGCTTCAAAAAAGCTTTTTGACCAATCTTCCATCGGATTTGCCGCCTGCGTGCTAACAATTGTTCAGACAAAGCCTCACCAAATCGGCTTCATCTGAAAATCCAGTATAACACTGCCATCTCCCTTAACCCGGCAGATTTTACTCTCGCTTAAGACGACGCAGTTCTTCTTGTAATTTTTCGACTTGTTGACGTAACTGTTCAGCAGAGTCTACTGATTGAGACTGATCATCCTCAGCGTCAATAATCTCAATTTGACGAGGTTCTGGGGGTTGTTGAGTCGGATTTTTTGCGGGGTTCGGTTGTTGTTGGGCTTGCTTGAGGGTCTCTTCGACAAAGCGACGGGCTTCTTCTGTGGTCATCTCGCCGCGCTTTACCAATTCATCGGCGAGTTTTTGGGCTTCGGTTCGCAACTCGGCCATATTTTTAGCCGCTTTCTCACCTGCGTAAGCCGCTAATCCAACCCCTAAGTAAACAGCTTTCTGGACGAGATCTCCTAAACCTCGCTGCATAATGCCTCCTATCTGCCTACAGACAAAAGTGACCCGGAGACTACGCCTATCAAGAGCATCCCGTATTGCTGCTACCTTCCGGTCCTGACAAGATTTGGGCGTCTTGATCGCGTAGGTCCAGGTCACTTATCAGTTTAACATAGATTTTCAATTTATTCGACAACAACACACCATTCGAGAAGTTCATAGGTAACGCAGCCATTTTGAACCAGGGGGTCTTGCTCAACAATTGCCTTTGCTTCTTCCTTGGAAGCCGCCTCAAACAGCAGCATTCCTCCGCCTCGCCTTCCCCAGTAGCCCGTTTTGGCTTTGTGTCCTTTGGCGATTAAGTCTTTCACGTAGGCGATGTGAGCCGGAACATACTGATCGAAGACTGGTTTTTCGACAATTCCTTGTTCTATCTTGACAAACCAGGGCATTTGTGTTAACGATTAGTGCTAGGTTCTAGATCTATTATCTGACATTTCTGGACTGCTGTTTTGACACTCCCAAACAAAATCTTTACCAAAAATTGCCGCACACGCCCCTACCTTTTAGGTATGGGGATATAAGGCCAGGAAAAATGCTATAATAACTCTACTGGCAGGGTATTCAACCAGTTGAAAAACCCAGCATCTAATCGATGCAATGAACCTTGAAAACTTAAGGTATGGGGTTCTTGCAAGAAATGCTTTGGCAAGATAAAACCTTAAAGCACCAAGTACAGAGAATAAAGCATTTTTTCTCAAGTACGGTAGGGCATACCGAAACTATCTCTGAAATGAGATGAACGACTGGGGAGACTCACCCCTCTGGAGTTGATTGGGAAACCAGTTGGCTGTAAGGGTTGTCAATGAACCAGTAATCCAAATCCGCTCGTGTTTGGAGAATCCTCTGGCTTTAGCTATGAGGAGTATGTCAAAAAGTTGGCATCTTAACTTTACAGAAAGCCCTTGCATTTTCCTCTCTGCATTCCCTACTTTGAATTGTGTAAGATCAGCGCATCTATTATTTTCAATATGGGTATTATCAACCGATTAGTCGAAGAAGCCCTGAAAACAGGCTATCTAACTCTAGAAGCCGAAGAACAACTTCGCAAGTTAGTCCAAACGACTAAATACAGTCAAGATGACTTTGATGCTTTTGTGAGTTTACAACTCGCCGCGCAAGAAGGCTTAATTCGTCAAGAATCCCGCGAAGCCTGGAATCAAAATCAGTCTAGCTAACTTCACTTCACCGTCAAAACCTCAACAGGTTAATCCCAATTTTCGCAACAGTTTGTCTCAATAGAAACCAGTCATTAATTTTTTCATTCTTCTAACGTCTGGATTGTTAAAACCTGTGGGGGTGACGCATCAGGAGGATAAAGAAAATCAAATTCTACTCGTCGCTGTTGTTGAGGTTCTATTTCTAATTGTACTAACGGTTCTTCCATTTGTCCTCGTTTTTGAACCAGATGAACATATCGGGTTTGACGATTTCCCCCATCATCAAGATAGCGAAATCTAACCGTTCCTCGTAAAAAAGTTTGAGGGCCAACTGGGTCTAAAAAACGCAATCCTCCTTGAGAGAGTTGATCTTCTTTCAGAGGCGTTTGTAGACGAATCACGACTGTTTTTGTTTGTTCAGTCGGGTTATAAAGCGGTAAACCTAAACTGTATTGAATCGCATAATTTCCATGTGCTTGATAGGCAGTATCTGGATAACGCACTAACATTTCAGCACTTTGATTTTGGTTTGTTCCTAATAAACCTCTCGGTAAGGTACTTATTCCATAGGAAAAAGCCTCTCCCGGTTGGGGAATTGTTAAATGAGAAACCCCGAAACCATCAACTAATTCAGCATTCCAAACAGAACCTCTCGCTACTCCCGCGACTCGTCCATAAATCATCTGATTCACATCAGTATTGGGAGGCGTTGGAGGGCGATCGCGAGGCGTTGATAACGCTCCTCTAATTAATAAACTTTCCCACTCAGGAAGCGAGGGAGAAACTTCATTTCCATCTCGTCCTGTGCGGGCAAATTTGGCTAAACTGGCAAGATAAACCTCTCCATTACTTTCTAAACGCATTAACGTTGAACGACCATTTAAAGGCGGTTCTAAGGTTCTTACGGGAATGGGTAAATTAAGTAACATTCGACTGGTTCGAGGCGGAATAACCAGTTTATTCTGGAAAATATTCTGTCTTTTTCCCTGTAAAATATCACTCATTACTCGACTTCCGGGTCCTGCAAAAACACTGCTATCAGGATTATCAACAACAGCCGGAAGTTCAATAAACGGGGCATCCGGTTGACTTAAATAACTCGCTGCTTGTAGAATGTTAACTGTTACCGATTTATTACCGGGATTATGAACTAAAATTCCTAAATATAAAGTTCGTAAATCTTCCGGTGTCGGTGCTTTAGCCACATGATGAGCAAAAATATCAAACCGTCCTTTAAACGGAAAATTCAAATGGGCTTCCGGTGTTCTTTTGTTATCCGGTGGAAACGTAGAAAGTAAAATTCCTTCTGATAAAATCAACTCAGGACTATTACTATTAAAAACCGGAATATTATCTAACTCACCCGGTAACGGACGTACCTCTTGCGGTTGAATAATTTCTGTAGCGGGAGGTGCAGTTTGTGCGAAAAAAATAGACGTTAACAAAAAAGGCAATATCATTTCTGTAATCAGAACAGTTGAAAAGTAGAGTGTTTGATACTATAGCATTTGTAAGAGTCCAAAAACCCGGTTTCTTCGAGAAAAGGCACGAGTACGTCAGCTACTATTCCTCCTGACGCAATACCCAACGGTTTAGACTGTCAATTTTCTCGGGAAGTTCCCGAAGATTAATGACTTCTAACGTTTTCATATCGTAAGTCGTGTAAACTGTGGTTTGAGGAGATAAATTAATATCAACAACCGTTAAAGTATTTCGAGGTGATAAATTACTATTCAGCAGAGAACGTGGCCCACTTCCTAACGCACCTGTATGAAGTAATTTTAATTTATTTTTGTAAGCGGGAAAATAAGCATGATGATGACCACTAATATAAAGATGAACGTTATTTTCTTCTAATACGGTTTGTAATTCTTCAGCTTGTGTGAGAACCTCTCCAAACTTATCTCGTCCAACCGCCACCGCATAAAGGGGTAAATGTCCCATGACAATTCGCAGTTTAGCCGTTTTTGCTTGTGAACTTGCGAGGCTGTTTTTTATCCAATTGATTTGTTGAGTTGGAATGTTAAAAGTAGACGCATCCCAAACCAGATAAAATATTTCATTCTGTAGAAAACTATAATAAAACGGAAACCCACTGTCATCAATAAAATTCAGGTTTAAATCAGATTTATGCTGCTTCCAATAAGCTTGTGCTAAACGACGTTCTTTTTCAAAGATAAACTGTCCTTGATCACTGAGAGTTCCTGACCCATCGTGATTTCCCATTGTCATTGCAAAAGGGAGTTTGTCTTGACGCAAAGGACTGGCAATATCCCGTTCAAACCCCTCCCACATCGCTTGAATATTGGCTTCTGAAAGGGATAGTTTTTGTCCGGCTACCATATCACCCACGCATAATATTAAGTCCGGTTTCCACTGGGGAATTAAAGCAACCGCTTGAGTTACTTGCGGTTCATAAGTTGTTGAACCATAGCGACTGTTTAAATCACTTATAATCACCAGTCTTACATCTCCTTTAACCGGAGCGAATAAACCTTCCGGTGCAATTTTCAAGGGCGGTAAAGGGGGTTCAGGCTCAGATATATTAACGAATTGATTATCTTGATTTGTGTCGCTTTTACCAAGATAAATCGCACTTCCGACTCCTAAAATACTGCCTAATAAAATGATAATTTTACGACGATTAAAATTCATTTGTTATTTTTAAACAGTTCAAAATTAATGATTTAAAGATTGATAATATCATAAAAATTCCCAATCTCATCCGAGAAAAAAGTTTAATCTCTCGTTAATCAAAGTTTAAACAAAAACCTACTGCTTTAGATCCCTCAACTGCTTAATCTAATACGAGAATACCTCTGAGCGTTTCAGGCGTAAGTTGTTCAACCTGTTACTTGGATTTTTTGTTAAAATAGAAAAAGCTATGCGTATCAACCTGTCCCAATTCTATTTAAGTTTGCTTTTAATGTTATCAATGGGAATGGCTTTACCTTCCTTTGCATCGGAGTCTCTTAAGACTTGCAAAAACGATCAAAATTCACAGTCAGAAACTTCTGTTAGTCAATTTTCCCAAATTTTTAATTGGATTGTCAATCCTGAAATCGCATTAGCTAGGATTATTCATACTATTGGACATCAAATGATGGTTCAGGCGAATAATCATCTAAGTCCCTGGCCAACTATTCACGAACAAGCGAGATTAGCCAGAGTTCCTGTGATCATGTATCACGATATTTTACCCCAGAAACAAGTCTCTTTTGATGTGACAATCAAACAATTTAAACAGCATTTAGAATCCATTCAAGAAAACGGTTTAACTCCCATTAGCATTGAACAGTTAACCCAACATTTACAAACCGGAAAATCTTTACCTGAAAAGCCAATTGTATTAACCTTTGATGATGGTTACTCCAGTCACTATGATATCGTTTATCCACTATTAAAACAATATAATTATCCGGCAGTATTCTCAATTTATACGGATAAAGTAGACGGTAAAATTGTAGGACGTTCCAGCGTAAACTGGGAACAGCTTCAAGAAATGGCAGCCAATCCTTTAATGACAATTGCTTCCCATAGCGTCACTCATCCTAAAGATTTAACCACAGTATCTGATAGCCAACTTCAGAAAGAAATTGTTAATTCCAAACAGATTTTAGAAGAAAAACTCGGTATTCAGATTGATTATTTTACCTATCCAGAAGGAAACTATGATGAGCGGGTTAGTGCTTGGGTAAAAGCTGCGGGATATGAAGCCGCTTTAACAATGAAAAATCATAAAAATATTCTCAGTAATCAATCAAAAAGTTTACTGGCTATTGACCGTTTTGGTCAGTCTGGTTTAGAAAAAGCGATTGATCAGTCTTGGGGAGGAATGCAGTTACCCACAGAAAAAACAGGCTTTGATTTTAACGCTCCTATTGTCAAAAATGAAGTCAATCTTGATCAGGCTTCATTAATTTTAGTTTCAGGTGGAAAACCGATGACCATTCATGCAGATAGCCGTTATCAAGTTCAAGAAATTTTAGAAAAAACTAACGCTTTTGCCGGAGTAGATGGCGGTTTTTTCTCAATGAAAACACTGACAACGAATCAAATGATCGGGCCTGTTTTGAGTCAAACAACGGGAGAGTTTATTCCCGGAAATAACAGTGAAAATCGTAAATTAAAAAACCGACCTTTAATTTTAATTGGTTCTGATACTGTTCGATTTATTCCCTTTAATCCCGAAAAACATAATACTTTAGAAGGAATTCAAGCAGAGGTTTATAACGTGACGGATGCGTTTGTTGCAGGCGGGTTTTTAGTGAAAAATTCTCAACCTCAATCTCCCGAAAGCTTTGGAGGATTATTTGATTTTGATGCACCTCGCCATCGTGCTTTTTGGGGAATTCATCGCAGTGGTCAACCGATGATTGGGATAACAGCTAAACGAATTGATTCAGTTTCTCTCAGTCAAATTTTAGCACAAATTGGCTTTCGAGATGCGGTAATGTTAGATTCCGGTGCCAGCACTTCTATGGCGTTTCAAGGACAGTCTATGGTTAAACAATATGTTCCTCGACCTGTTCCTCATGTAGTTGCGTTAATATCGCCTGAAGTTGCTTTTAATCAGACTTGTATGATGGCAAAACAGTGAAATATAGCATTTTCTAATTAACCGAGGGCGCAAGCCTTGCACCTACAGTTCACAACACCGGAAAAGCTGATAAAATCTAACAGGGCGGGTTTATAGAAATTGTTTGTGGGAAGTTCTAAATCGATTTGAACCCGCCCCTACACAAGATTAATCAGGCGGTAATTCTAACGGAAGCGCCCCTAATAACCCTTTGCGAAAATCATTTAAAATATGCCTTGAAGTGCGTTCAATATCATTTTGATAAGAATGAGCTGCAAGTTGTTCTAAATAAAGCACTCCCGTCATGTCATCCACCGCGAGTTTATAGCGATCGCCCAGCTTCTTTTCTAATCCTAAATCTAGTAAAAACTCTACCAACGCCGCAGCAACTTCTTGGTTTTCATAAGCCGCCTCGCCGATATCTTCACAGATGGCTAATTTTAACGCTTTTTCTTCATTTTTAATCTGAGACGGAATCACTCCCGGCGCATCTAATAACTCAATTTGATCGGAAATTCTCACCCAACGAAGCGATCGCGTTACCCCGGCACGTCTGGCGCTATCAACGACTTTTCGCTTCAAGAGTCTATTAATTAAAGCCGATTTTCCCACATTGGGAAACCCAATCACCACCGCCCGAACCGGACGAGGAAGCAGACCGCGAGTACGGCGCTTTTCATTCACCTCCGCCCCCACTTTTTGAGCGGCTCTTGCTATCTCAGCCACCCCTTGCCCTTGTTGAGCGTTGGTAAAATAAGGCGTTTCGCCCTGTTCGATGAACCAATCTTCCCATTGTTGTCTGACTTCTGGGGAAATCATATCCATGCGGTTAAGCACCAACACCTTCGCCTTGCTTCCCACCCATTGAGGAACTTGAGGATGGTGTGTTGACAGAGGAATACGAGCATCCCGCACCTCAAATACGACGTCAACCCGTTTGAGTTGTTCTTGGAGGCTGCGTTCAGCTTTAGCGATGTGACCGGGATACCATTGAATTGCCATTACAGTTAACAGTTATCAGTAACCAGCTTTTACAGTTATCAGTTATCAGTTTACAGTGACCAGCTTTTACAGTTATCAGTTATTAGTTATTAGTTATCAGTTATCACTGTTGACTGGTCACTGGTCACTGTTGACTGTTGACTGGTCACTGGTCACTGGTCACTGGTCACTGGTCACTGTTTACTGGTCACTGGTCACTGGTCACTGGTCACTGGTCACTGGTCACTGGTCACTGGTCACTGTTCACTGTTTACTGGTCACTGTTCACTGGTCACTGGTCACTGGTCACTGGTCACTGTATTAGGGAACAACTAAAACGGGACAGGGAGAGAGATTAATCACGCGGTTGGTGACACTATCAGCAATATTCCCTTCCGCTAAACCGATCCCTCGGCTTCCCATAACGATGAGATCCGCCTCTATTTCATCAGCGACATCACAGATGGTAAAAGCAGGTTTCCCTTCACGTTCGAGAGTTTTCACCTCGATACCCGCACTGACAAACATGGCTTGGGCTTCTGTCAGCAATTTCTGAACCGCTTCTTCAGACGTCATTTTCTCCGAATGAGGAGGTTCACCCGTTTCTGTTTCGTCCGGTTCTAGAACAGCGAGGATAAAAAGATTCGCCTGGTAAGTTTTGGCAATGTTAAGGGCAACATCCGCCGCTTCACGGGCTTCTCGGCTTTGATCGATAGGAAGTAAAACAGTCTTAAACATAACACGCCTCTCCAAGTCGCGGAGTCCGGTAAAATGTTTACTGTGAACGGTTATTGATGTAAATCTATCATCAATAGAGTGATGGACAGCTTATTCGGCTATTAGTCAGCAGCTCCGCCCCGATTTCATTTGAACTCGATCATAATAACCAATTAGGAGGTTAACCCGGTGACAAAGAAAACTGTAAGAGATTTATCGGCATCAGACTTATCCGGTAAAAAGGTACTGGTGCGGGCGGACTTTAATGTGCCAATTGACAACGGTTCCATTACAGATGATACTCGGATTCGCGCTGCTCTGCCGACGATTCAAGACTTGACCTCAAAAGGTGCCAAGGTGATCCTCACCAGCCACTTTGGACGTCCAAAGGCTAAGGTTGTTGATTCTATGCGGTTAACGCCTGTTGCGGTTCGTTTGTCTGAACTGTTGGGTCAAGACGTTAAAAAATGTGACGATTGTATCGGTGATGAAGTTGCAGCCGTTGTCAACTCGATGAATAATGGCGATGTTGCCCTTCTGGAGAACGTTCGCTTCTATCCAGGTGAGGAAGACAACGATCCTGAATTTGCCAAGCAATTAGCGTCTGTTGCGGATCTCTACGTTAATGATGCGTTCGGAACCGCCCACCGCGCCCATGCTTCCACTGAAGGCGTGACTAAATACCTCAGTCCTTGTGTGGCGGGTTATTTGATCGAAAAAGAACTCCAGTTCCTCAAAGGCGCTATTGATGAACCAAAACGTCCCTTAGCGGCGATTATTGGCGGTTCTAAGGTATCCAGTAAAATCGGTGTGATTGAAGCCTTACTCGACAAGTGTGACAAACTGCTGTTAGGCGGTGGGATGATTTTCACCTTCTACAAAGCACGGGGCTTGAGTGTGGGTAAATCTCTGGTTGAAGACGATAAAATCGAATTGGCGAAATCCCTAGAAGCCAAAGCCAAGGAAAAAGGCGTTACTATGCTACTTCCGACAGATGTGATTGTCGCCGATAAATTCGATGCAGAAGCCAATTCTCAAACCGTTAGCGTCGAAGCTATTCCCGATGGTTGGATGGGTTTGGATATTGGCCCCGATGCGGTGAAAGTTTTCCAAGATGCTTTAGCCGACTGCAAAACGGTGATCTGGAATGGCCCGATGGGTGTATTTGAAATGGAGAAGTTTGCCAAAGGAACTGAAGGGATCGCTTATACTTTGTCTGAACTGACGGGAACAGGTACAACAACCATTATCGGTGGCGGTGACTCCGTTGCTGCGGTTGAACAGTTGGGTTTAGGCGAAAAAATGAGCCATATTTCTACAGGCGGTGGCGCGAGTCTGGAGTTGTTAGAAGGGAAAGAATTACCCGGTATTGCTGCTTTAGACGAAGCGTAATTTCTAACTCAAATTATCATTTTTAGGTAAGATCCCAAAAACCCGGTTTCTCTGAGAAACCGGGTTTTTTAAGATAGAGCATAACCAGTATAAGGTCGTTTGTAGGGTGGATGTAAACCCAAAACAATATCTTCGGGAGGAATTCCCCGATTAACCAGTTCTTGAGCAATATTAACCTCTGTGAGATTGCGTTGAATCCAAATTTTGTGATCTTTAATATCGAGATGAATAAAACAGTTGTAAACCCGCTTGAGTCCCTGCCATCCAATATCTAGCAATTGATAATGATCATGTTCTCCATCAAAAATCAGTTGACACTCCACATCGGACTTATGACTTTCTCCAACACTTTGGTCAGTCATAAATTGGCGGATACATTGGCGATAGCGTTCTAACTTATCCATCTTTCAATTCCTGCCAACATTATGGAAACGACAACTTAATTTTACCGAACTCTGCTAGGCTGAGAGAAATTCCTTGACCTCTGTCCCCATTTGCATAACCTCCCGAACACCAGATATATATTGTGATGAGTGGTTCTTGCGGTGAGGAAATCCCATTCATGCGTCTACCCCAACTGTGGCTATCTATTCTCAGCGTTAACAGCATCTTTCTGTTGAACTTGGGTTTCCCTGTGTTAACCCTACCCCCAACCCTGCATCGGGGAGAAGCGATCGCCCAAACAGACCCCAATGCTGAAGCAGAAAGATTATTTAATCAGGGACTTGAACTCTTTCAACAGGGGACAGCAGAATCTTATAAACAGGCAATTGTAGCTTTAGAAAAGGCGCTACAACTTTATCAGCAAGCAGGAAACTTGAAAGGACAAGCGGTTAGTTTGTTAGGACTGGGTAGAATTTCTGATTTATTAGGAGATAAACAAATTGCCCTCGATTACTACAACCAATCCCTTCCTTTAAGCCGACAGGTGGGGGATAAAGCGGGGGAAGCCACCACTCTCAACAATATTGGCTTGGTCTACGATGCTTTGGGAGACAAACAACAGGCCCTCGAATACTTCAACCAATCCCTTCCTTTAAGCCGACAGGTGGGGGATAAAGCGGTGGAAGCAGGCACTCTCAACAATATTGGCGCTGTCTACAATGCTTTGGGAGACAAACAGCAAGCCCTCAAATTCTACAACCAATCCCTTCCTTTAAGCCGACAGGTGGGGGATAAGGCGGGGGAAGCAGCTACTCTCAACAATATTGGCGGTGTCTACAATGCTTTAGGAGACCGACAAACTGCCCTCGATTTCTACAACCAATCCCTTCCTTTAAGGCGACAGGTGGGGGATAAAGCGGGGGAAGCCACCACTCTCAACAATATTGGCCGTGTCTACGATGATTTGGGAGACAAACAGCAAGCCCTCGATTTCTACAACCAATCCCTTCCTTTAAGCCGACAGGTGGGGGATAAAGCGGGGGAAGCCACCACTCTCAACAATATTGGCTTGGTCTACGATGCTTTGGGAGACAAACAACAGGCCCTCGAATACTTCAAC